>DASQLL010000220.1:0-6843 GCA_035630035.1 Pyrinomonadaceae bacterium
AGGGGGTATGCGATGTAGAGCTGATCCTGCGCGCGCGTCAGCGCCACGTACCAGAGGCGGCGTTCCTCTTCTTCGCCTTCGGCGTCGCGAAGGGAGCGGGGCGAGGGGAACTTGCCGTCGGCGGCCCAGACGATGAAGACCGCGCGCCATTCGAGGCCTTTGGCTTGATGGACTGAGGAGAGCGTCAGAAGCTCGTCTTCGTCGCCGCCTTCCACAACGTCCTCGGCTGTGAGGCCCTGCGGTGCGCCGTAGCGCTCGGTTGAAAGTAGCGCCAACTCGGCGAGGAATTCTTCGACCGAAGAGAAGCGCGCGCTGTAGTGCGCGAGCTGCCGGAGGTCTTCGAGTCGCGCTTCGGCGTTCTCGTAGTTGTTCTCTAAATAATCTTCATAGCCGCGCGCAAGGATCGTCTCTATCTGACGGCCCGGACTCGCGCGCACCTCGTCGCGCACAAGCTCTTCGAGGAGCGCGCGAAACTCCGTCCAGCCCGTCCCCCTTCGCGCGGCGGCGGCGTCGGCCTCGCCTCGAAGCACGAGCGCGAGCGGGTCGGGCGCGTAGCCGATTCGCTCCCACACGCGGTTGGCCGTCGCCGCGCCGACGTTCGGGACGAGTCGAAGCACACGCTTCCAAGCCAGCTCGTCGCGCGGGTTCGCCGTGAGCCGTAGATAAGAGATTACGTCCTTGATGTGCGCCTGCTCGAAGAAGCGCGTGCCGCTTCGGACGCGGTAGGGGATGCCTCGGCGCGTTAGCTCCAACTGTAACTCTAGCGAGTGGTAGTGCGAGCGGTAGAGGACGGCCATCTCGCCGAGGGCGACGCCTTCGTCGCGCAGCTCGAGTATGCGCGAGGCGATGAAGGCGGCCTGCTGATCCGCGTCGCTGCAAGGGACGAGCGCGGGCGCGATGCCGCGGGAGGGGCGCGCGGCGCGCAACTGTTTAGGGAACTGGCGACGGTTCGAGGCAATCGAGACGTTCGCGACGGCGAGGATTTCGGGCGTCGAGCGGTAGTTCGTCTCAAGACGATAGACGCGCGCGTCGGGGTAGCGTTTCGGAAATTCGTAGATGCCTTCGACCGACGCGCCTCTAAAGCCGAAGATGCTCTGCGCGTCGTCGCCGACGACCATCACGTTGCGGTGTCGGACGGCGAGCAGATCAACGATCTCCGCCTGCAACTTGTTCGTGTCCTGATACTCGTCAACCAGAACGTGCTCGAACTGCTCCTGATAGAGGCGCGCGATCTCGTCCTTCTCTTCGAGCAGCCGCTTCCAGTTAAGGAGAAGGTCGTCGTAGTCCATCACGTTGCGCTCGCGCTTGCGCTCGATGTAGAGGCGGTCAACGCGCGTTATCTGCTGCGTGAGAGGCTCGAAGTAAGGATAGCGGCGCGGGACGACCTCCGCGATGGGCGTGTCCGTGTTCGTGGCGAAGCTGATGATGTCTTGCAGGACTTGCGCCTTCGGGAAGCGTCGCGCTTTGGTGTCAACGCCTGCCTCGTCAACGCAGACGTTCAAGAAGTCTTTCGCGTCCTCGGTGTCGAGTATCGAGAAGTTCGAGGTGTAGCCTAGACTTTCGGCGTGGCGTCGCAGAATGAGGTTCGCGATGCGATGAAACGTGCCGCCCCAGACGCGGCGCGCAACGTCCGACGCGCCGCCCGTCAGTTGTTCGACGCGGCGGAGCATCTCGCGCGCGGCGCGGTTCGTGAACGTGGCGAGGACGATGCGCGCGGGCGCGACGCCCTGCTCGACGAGGTACGCGACGCGGTACGTGATGGCGCGCGTCTTCCCGGAGCCTGCGCCCGCGATGACGAGCGCGCTCCCTGCGGGCGCGGTCGCCACGGCGAACTGCTCCTCGTTCAACTCCTCGCGATAGCGAGCGAGTTTGTCGGGGAGCTGCGACCCCGCGGGCCGCTTGATGACGTAGCGTTTCATGACCTCGCGAGGCTTATAGCAAGCGGGTGCCTTCATGCAAAACGGGCGCGCGCGGCGTGATATCATGGGCGGGCCGTTTCAGAGACGTTATCAAAATTAGTGAGGGCATCAGGATGTCTGTCCAAGTCGCCAAGCACAGTTTCACCGTCGCTCAGTACGAACGCATGGGCGAGGCCGGAATTCTTTCGGAGAACGACCGTGTGGAGCTTATCGAAGGGGAGATCGTCGAAACGTCGCCAATCGGGGAACGACACGCCGCCTGCGTTGACGCACTTTCCGAAATGCTGCGAGAGAAGTTACAGCGCAGCGTTACCATCAGGGCACAGAATCCTGTGCGGCTCGGAGAATACTCGGAGCCTCAGCCGGACGTTGCCATCCTCAAGCGCCGGGAAGATTTTTATCGGAACGCCCACCCGACCCCCGCCGACGTGCTGCTCTTAATCGAAGTGTCCGACGCGACGCTCGAATACGACCGCCAGATTAAAGTGCCGCTGTACGCGCGCGCGGGCGTCCCCGAAGTGTGGATCGTAAACCTCGCCGACGAGCGGATCGAGACCTACGCAGACCTTGCGGGCGGCGTTTACCAGACGACCGCCTCCGCCGCGCGCGGCGAAGAAGTGCAGGCGCGTGGCGTCGCGTCCCTGCGCCTGAGCGTCGCGGAAGTCCTCGGCTAAGCGCCGGGAGCGCGACTTTCCCGTGCTAAATTTTTGTCGCGATGAAAGAGATCATACTGCTGGCCTGCCTCTTCCTGTTCGTCCTCGTGGGGCTGCTGTTGACGATACTTTACTTTTACTGGGGGCCGCGGGATCGGCCCAAAAAGTAGAGGCTCCCGCCGTTCGTCTCGATCCGCGCGGTCGAAGCGAACAGGGGGAGTTCTTCTGGCAGTTAAAGCGCCTCTCCATACGTGGGACGCGTGCGCTGGCAGCATCCGGGTCGCCGACGAATCGGCGGCCTTTTTGCTGCCGGCGCACGGCGCGGAAACGCGTGCGGCGGCGGTGCGCTTAACTTGACTTTCGGCGTTTGGAAAGATAGTCTTTGCGCGCAATTTCGGACGTGAACTTGACCCATCGGGCGAAAGCCAATGCCGCGACCATGCGGGCGATGTTAACGGCAGAAGCCTCCTACACACTCTCAAGCGTTAAAGGCTCGCTTCGGCCACTCTTCCGGATAATTCGTCACCGACAGGCGTTTGCGGGAAAGTCACTTCCGCGAACCGAAATCAGCACACAAAAGTCTTGAGCAAGCTCTTACCGCTTGAGCGAACGAGCAAGGGTTATTCGCAATCGAACAAGGTCTCGGTGGGCAGGTAGTCCGCAGGCTTCGAGCTTTAAACGGCGAGCCTCGGCAACACCGCAACGCCACACCCACTCTCGCGCAATCCTTTTTGAGCATGAAGTTTCCCACGGAGTTTCATTCCCGGTTCTAGCGTGGACGCACGACCGCTTCGTCCCGCGTCTGTCGGGGTGAAACTCCTGTAACTGAACCTGACGGAGAAAATCCCCCAATGTCGAGCCTCATCACCCCCGGTCTGCTGAGCCGCGTTAACAACAAACTCTCCAACTTCCGCGCCACGCGCAAGCGACGCCTCGGCCTGTTCCTCGCCGCGCTGTGCGTGTTCGCCGCGACGGCCTCGGTCTTCTTCTACGTCAGCACTCGCTCGGCGAACATTACATACTTCTCGAAGGCGAGCGGCTTAGCCCCTGAGCTGGTGACGAGTTGGAGCACGACGCGCGACGGCCTCGGCACTCCGCCGCCGAACTTCACAAGCGGCGACACCTTCGCCATTCAGAACGGCCACAACATGACGAATGTGGCGGCGTGGTCAATCTCCGGCGCGAACTCGAAGCTACAAATCGAGGACGGCGGGACACTGACGGCTAACGTCGCCGTCACTCTCAACTCTGCAACGACGTTCCAGATTGATGGCGGCGGCACTTACGTTCATAACAATAATACGGCCTACGGAAGCACTATCTTCAATGGCACAGAGAATTTCGACGCGACAAGCACGGTTATTCTCAACAACTCAAGCACGACAGGCCCGTCCAACGTCGCTTTCGGGAACCTAACTGTTAACTTCACAACTGATCCGGGAGGATCAGTAAATCTTTCAGGTGCGATTTCCACCATCAACGGGGATCTCACAATAACCAATACTCAAACAAGGGAATTTAGAATAACCGCAAGTGCTAATGTCACACTTACAATCGGCGGAAATCTTACTATTCAAGGTGGGACATTAAACCTTTCAAGCGGTGCTGGCGTTCCAACTATAAATTTGAGTGGAAACTACAATCAGACAGGTGGAACGCTTACTAGCACTGGGTCAGGTATCGGATCAATTAATTTCACCGGCGGCTCATCATTCGTTACCTTTACTCAATCCGCGGGCACACTAACTAACACAAACATCAACTGGTCAATCGCCAACGGCAAGATAGTACAATTCAATAACGCCTTCACGAACGCGGCCTCTCGCACATTCGACATCAACACGGGCGGCATGCTCCTCGCCGCGGCCACCATCACCAACAGCGGCACAGTGAACGTCTTCGGCGAGTTCCGCCTGACCGACGGCGGCTTCGCCACCGGCACAAACTTCGTCTACGGCGTGAACGGCACGCTCGGCTTCGTCTCTTCCGGCTCTTACGTCGTGGGCAACGACGCCTACTGGCCCACGACCAACGGCCCCGTGAACGTGAACGTCCTCGGCCTCGGCATGACGCTGAACGTCGCGCGCACCGTCACCGGCCTGTTCCAGTATTCGGCGGGCGTCTCGAACGCGGGCAACCTGACGCTCAACGGCACCTCGCAGGTCAACGCGGGCGGCTTCATGTCCGGCTCGCCCACCTACGGCGCGGCTTCGCTCCTCAAGTACAACACGGGCACGAACTACGGACGCAACGGCGAGTGGCTTCCCGGCGCGACGAGCGGCGCGGGCTACCCTAATCACGTACAACTCAGCAACAACACGACGCTTGAACTGCCGAACGGCTCGAACGGCTCGACGTTCCAGTTGGCGGGCGGCCTCCAGATTGATGCAGGCTCGGCGCTCAATATGGGGGCGATGACGCAGGCTCTCTCCGTCCTCGGCAGTGTCCAGAACGAAGGCACGCTCACGCTCTCGACCGTTCTGGGCGGCGACATCAAAGTCGGCGACAATTGGACGCGCGGCGCCTCGGCCACTTTCACGCCCAACAACCGCGCCGTCATTTTTAATGGCAGCATCCTGCAAACCATCCAAGTCTTAGGCGGCGGCACGGAGACGTTCAACTACCTCGTCGTCGCCGGCCCATCTACCGTCGGCACCGACACCTTTTTAGGCACCACCAACGTCGTCGTCAACGGCACGTCCGGCGACGTGCTGCAACTTCTGGGCGGCGACTTCGGCTTGGTATCCGGCACGACGCTTACGCTCAGCGGCGACGGCGGGAACATCCTCACCAGCGGCGGCGCGCGCTCCATCACCGGCCAAGGCACGGTCAACTTCACAGGCTTTAAGGCCGTCACCAGTGCCACGTCCGGCACGCTCAATTTCGCAAACACTGTTAACGTCAACCTCTCCAACGGCGTGAACTTCGGCGGCGTCTCGACCGTCAACGGGGTTCTCACCATCCTCGCGGGCGGTTTCGTCAACACCAACCCGCCAACTTACGCCGCAGGCTCGACGCTCCAATACGACAACGGCACGACCTTCAACGCCGCGGCGGAGTTCCCCTCGACCGGCGTCAAGAACGTCGCGCTCGCCAGCACGACGCAACTCAATCTGGACAGCGACAAAACAATCGCAGGCTCGTTCAACGTCGGCGGCAACACCATCGGCTCGACCGCCGCCACGCCCTTCAGCCTCGACGCCTCCGCGATCAACCTCGGCAGCGGAACAATCAACGTCAACAACCTCACGACATCGAGCCTCTTCAACGTCTCAAGCACGGGCACTGTAAACGTCGCGGGCAACTGGAACGTCGCCAGCTTCGGTGCGAACAGCTCGACCGTCAACTTCAACGGCACGGGCGCGCAGAACGTTCAGACCGCAACCACCTTCAACAACCTGACCGCCTCGAACGACATCACGCTCGGCGCAAGCCCAACGGTCAACGGCACGCTCGCCCTCGGCTCGAAAAAGATTACGACCGACACGAACACTCTGAACGTCGGCAACTCCGCCACAGTGACCCGCACAAGCGGCTACATCATCGGCAACGAGAGTAAGAATTTTTCCTCTGTCGGCTCTCACGTCTTCACCTTCGACGTGGGCACGGCGAACGGCTACTCGCCGGTTGACACGACCATCTCTATAAGCAACGCCGGCAACAACACATTGACCGTAACGGCGGTCGAGGGTCAGCACCCGAACATCGCCGGCGCAGACGCCCTGCAACGCTACTGGACGCTCTCGAACTCGTTCGTCGGAACGGGCGTCGCAGACCTGACTTTCCACTACCTCGCGGGCGACGTTCAGACTTCGCCCGCGGTCGAGGACGACTACGACGTCTTCAAGTTCAACCCGGTCTTCACCAACATGGGCGGTGCGATTGACACCGTCAACCACACCGCGACCGTCACGGGCGTCTCGTCCTTCTCCGACTGGACGCTCGCCGTGCCCGCCTCCGTCAACGGCGAGATTCGGTTCGCGCAAGCAAACACGAACGACAGCGAGACGAACGCAGACCACACGGTCAACATTGCCGTCCAGCGCACGGGCGGCGGCTCAAGCGGCGAGGTCTCTGTCACCTACACTGTCACCGACGGCACGGCCAACGCGGGCAGCGATTACACCATCACGCCCGCAACGGACACACTTACTTGGCCCGACGGAGACACCGCCGACAAGAACATCACCATCACCGTCGAGGGCGACACCACCTACGAGGCGAACGAGACCGTGGGCCTTACGCTCTCAAGCCCAACGGGCGGAGCTGTG
>DASQLL010000221.1:0-9652 GCA_035630035.1 Pyrinomonadaceae bacterium
GCCGGTTCGCGTCCGCGCGGCGCGCGATGAGTAGGCGCGCGGTCGGCAGGTCTGCGCCGAGCGCGGCGATCATCAGGGCCGTCAGGCCGCAGTCATGCGCCTGCGCGTTCACGTCCGCGCCGCGGTCGAGCAGAAGCGACATAACCTGTGCATGCTCGTCGCCGAGGGTTTGCCGCAGCGAGATAACCTCCGCCGCCTCGTCGCCGCCGAACATCGCTTGGACGAGCAGTTCGGGCATCGTCTTGAAGAGCGCGCCCATCGCCGCGCTAATGAGCGCCGTGTGGCCGCCTTTGTCGCGCGCGTCCACCGACGCGCCCCTCGACAGCAACTCTCTCGTAAACTCAAGCCGACCGACTGACGCGGCGATCATCAGAGGCGTGTCGCCGTCCGGCTCTGACGCGTTTACGTCCGCGCCGCGGTCGAGCAACAGACGCGCGATGTCCGCGCGGTTAAGCCTCAACGCCCAGCTTAGCGCGAGATTGTCCTCCGAGTCCTTCTCGTTCGGACTCACGCCGCGAGAGAGAAAATTTTTGACGGCCTCGGCGTCGCCGCGCTTAACGGCCTCGACGAAAGCGTCGCGGTCAGCAGCCGTTTGTGAGGCGGAGTTGGCCGACTGACCGGCGACAAATGCGTGAATATTTTGGGGCGCGAGTGTTGCTAACGCAAAAAGCAACAACGCGCAAACAATCCTTTTCATTGACATCTCCTAAAACTTTTTCGCGTCGGCGCGACGAAACCTGTCGGAGCTTTCGTCGCGCCGCCACCCTGCCTGCACCTTAGGCGAATTCCGTTCCCCGCCACGCGAGGCTAGAATCGGCGGGAAGCGAGCCGGATTGAAAGTCGCGCGCGGGCTGACGCGCAGCGAACGCCCGACACGTGTGCGCGTAGGCCTGCGTCGTCAAACGCTTCGCTTGCGGCCCCGCGCGCGCTCTTCGCGCGGTTGGCTTCTTTATCCGCGTCGCCCGGTCGGCACCGAGCTTGCTTCCACGTTGTTGATGATAACGGAGAATCGCAAAGCTGTCTTGATTCTTAATCCGCGCGCGGGGCGCGGGCGCGCGGGCGCGTCGCGTGAGGTCGAGACGTTTTGCGAGCGGGCGCGCGCGCACGGCATCGGCGTCGAGGTCGCGCCGACAAAGGGGCCGAACGACGCCGCGCGGTTAGCCTCGGAGGCCGCGAGCGCGGGCGCGACCGACGTGGTCGTGCGCGGCGGCGACGGCACGGTTCACGAAGCGATTCAGGGACTCGCCGGCGCGGGCGCGCGTCTGACGGTGTGGCCCGCGGGGACGGCGAACGTGCTTGCGCGTCAACTTGAGATGCCTTCAAGAGCGGAAGAGGCGGCGGAGGTTTTCGCGCGCGGGCGCGTGCGGCGCATCACGCTCGGCTGCGCGACCATAGAGCGCACGAATGAGCGTCGCTACTTTTTCATGCTGGCGGGTGTGGGGCTTGACGCGTCGGTCGTGCGGCACGTGCGGCCACGCTTGAAGCGGCGCGTGGGCGAGGCCGCGTTCTGGTACGCCGGACTCGGACATCTCGCGCACTGGACTCCGCGCGAGTTCACGGTGGAGGTTGACGGCGAGGAGTTACCCGCGACCTACGCGGCCATCGGCAAAGCTCCGTGGTACGGCGGCGGCCTGCGGATTACGCCGCGCGCGCGTCTGGACGCGCCGACGTTCGAGGTCTGCGTCGTCAACATCCGAAGTCGCCTGCGTTACCTTCGTCTGCTCGGCGCGGCCATGCGCGGCGGCGCGCACGAAGGCACGCGCGGCGTCACTTTCCTCACGACGACGCGCGTTCGCTGCGACGGCGTCGCCGACGTGCAGGCCGACGGCGAGCTTATCGGGAGCTTGCCGATGACCTTCGAGATAGTTCCCGAAGGCATCGAGATCATCGTCCCATAATTCAAGTTGAGGATGATTGTAGGGGCAGGGCTTGTCCCTGCCCGTTTGTCCGCATCGAAAGCGAGATTGAGTTGATAAGGCAGAGCGGGCAGGGACAAGCCCGGCCCCTACAGTTCTATCAAAGGTTATCTACTCCCCTTCAGCCAAGCCTCGCGCAGGGCGCGCGCTTCGGGCGTGGCCTTGTCGTCTTTCTCGATGCGGTAGGTCGTGCGCTCGTTCGGGGGCGCGAGCGCGAGGTCGAGCGTGATGTCTTGACCGGCGCGCAGCACGACGATGCGGACGGTCGTGCCGGCGGCGGAGTTGAGCACGTCGAGCCAGTCGGCGGCGCTGACCTGCCTGCCGCCGATTGAGACGATTTCGTCCGACGGCTTGACGCCCGCGAACTCGGCGGGCGAGGCCTTCTGGACGGCGGTGACGAGGGGTCGCGGGGGAGCGTACGTTCCGCCGACGTTCGCGGTCGTGATGCCCGCGCTCTGTTGCCTGCGCTCCTTCGTCGTAACCAACCGCAGGCCGACGTAACCTAAAGCCTCTTCATAGGGCGGAGGCGTCGCGCGGTAGACGTGTTGCTCGAAGAAGAACGAGAGGTCGAAGCCCGCGACCTCCGAGGCGAGGCGCTGGAACTCTTCAACCGTGTAGCCGCGCCCCTTCAGGTAGTAGCTGTCGTTTGCGGCCTTCATGTAGAACTCTTCGTATGCGCGGCGCATCACGTCGTCGAGCGAAGCGCGCCCCTTCGAGCGACCGCGTATCAAGAGATCGAGCGGCAGAGCCAGCGTCTCGCCCTTCGGGTAGTAGCTGACGACGGTGTTTGCGAGGTTCGTGCGCTGGTCGCTCGTCGAGCGGTCAATGAAGGGCGCGAGTATGCTCGCCTCGATTGCGCTCGTATGTCGGCTGCCCGGCGCGTTCTCGATGCCGCCGATTGCGACCGCGTAACTTCGCAGCAGTTGCTCGTCATTCCACGTTCCGGCGCGACGCTCGCTGAGCTTGCCGTAGTAGTTCGTGAAGCCTTCGGCGATCCAAAGCCCCTGCGTGACGACGGGCTTTGTGAAGTCCCACGGGCCGAGGCCGACGGGGCGGAGGCGTTTGACGTTCCAGACGTGGAAGAACTCGTGCGCGGCTGTCCCGACCGCGCTCTCGTAAACTTCCGCGTCGGCGAGCGCGCCCGTCTCGATGATCTGCGTCGAGTTCAGATGCTCCATGCCGTCGCCGCGCCGCGACTTCGGGTCGAAGTGGAAGAGGAAGGTGTACTGCTCGAACTCCGGCACGCCCATCATCTCGACTTGGGCGCGCACTATTCTTTCGACATCCTTCACCAGACGCTCGCGCCGCCCGCCCTCTTCGCCGAACGAGTGTACGACGACGCGGTAAGTCTTTCCGCCGACCTCGAAGGTGTTCACAGTAAAGTCGGGCGCGACCTCCGTGGGCGTGTCAATCAACAAGTCGTAGTTCGGGAACTGGAACTCGGTCTGGTCTTCGCGCTTCGTCTGCGCGTTGAAGACCTTCCAGCCGCGCGGCGCGCTGACTTGCAAGGTCACGGGGTCTTGCTTGTGGCCGACGACGTACATGAAGACCGAGCCGCCGTTGAAGTTCGCGTGGCGCGCGTCGAGCTGCGAGAAAGTCCCCGAAAGGTCGTCGCCGAAGACGCGGTAGTCGAGCGTGATGGTGTCCGACTCCTCGGTCACGACGCGCCACGTCTGCGTGTCGAGCCGCACGACCGTTTTGCTTTCAGTCCCGCAACGCGCTTCGGGGCGGCAACGCCCCATCGCACGGACTTCCTGCACGTTCTTCGCGAAGTCGAAGACGGCGTAGCGGCCCGGCGACCAGCGCGGAATCTGGAAATCAACGTGACCCGCGCCCGCCAAGTCCTCCACCTTGATCTCGACGTTGAAGAGGTGCGATTCGGGCGAGGCCAGATTCAGACGATAAGAGATTTTGTACGCGGGCGCGGACGTGTCCTGCGCCGCCGCGAAGTGCGGTGCGAGCGCAAGTAGAGCGAAGAGGACGACGACGCGCGCGGCGAGACGACGGATTGAAGACGACATGCGTGCTGACTCCGTTGCCGAAGAGTTCGATGACAGAGAGACTGTTTGCCGCGCGATTATCCGCGCCCGCGGAGCCGGCTGTCAAAAGTCTTCGCCGCAGTCGGCCTACGCCCCCAGCCGGCGGCGACAGTCAATTTTTTAGAGGGATGATAGACTGTTGATTATGGGAACGGAACGCCTCTACTACGCCGACTCGCGCCTGTCCGAGTTCGACGCCGTCGTCATGGAGGTCGGAAAGTCCGACGACGGGCGGACGGCGCTCATACTCGACCGCACGGCCTTCTACCCGACGGGCGGCGGACAGCCCTCGGACACGGGCACGCTGGGGAGCGCGCGCGTCGTCGAATGCGTTGACGCGGAAGGCGCGGGCGTGCTGCACATCATGGAAGGGGTCGAGGGCGTCGAGGGCGTCGCGCCGGAGGTGGGCGCGTCCGTGCATGGGCGCATAGATTGGCCGCGAAGGCTCGACCATATTCAGCAGCACACGGGGCAGCACATCCTCTCGCAGGCTTTCGTCGAGCTGTTCGGCGCCGAGACGCGCAGCTTCCGAATGTTGAGCGACGCCTCCGAAGTTGACGTTGACCTTCGAGACCCTTCGGACGAAAAAATCGAGTTGGCCGTCAGTCGCGCAAGCGAGATCATCTGGGACGACCGGCCCGTGCTGGTCCACAACGTCACGCCGGAGCAGGCCGCGCAAATGCCTCTCAGGAAAGATTCGGCGCGCGAGGGCGAGCTTCGCGTGATCGAGATCGAGGGCTTCGACTTCAGCCCTTGCGGGGGGACGCACGCGGCGCGGACGGGCGAGGTCGGCGTCGTGGCCGCGCGCCATTGGGAGCGCGCCAAAGGATTAGTCCGCGTGACGTTCGTCGCGGGCGGGCGCGCGCTCGCGGACTATCGCCGCGCCAACCGCACGGCGCGCACGGTCGCCGCGCTCTTCAGCGTCGGGCGCGACGAGGCCGCCGAGCCTGTCGCGCGGCTTCAGGAAGAGAACAAGATGTTGCAGAAGCGCCTGCGCGTCGCCGAAGAGATGGCCGCGCGTGCGGAGGCGCGCGAGATTCTCGAAGAGGCGGAAGGCGGCGCGGACGCGGACTTGAAATTAGTCGTGCGCGAGCTTGAAGGGCGCGACGCCGAGGGCCTTCGCAGGCTCGCGGTCGCGCTCGCCGCCCGCGCGGGCGTGGTCGCGCTTCTCGGCTCGCGCGATTCGAGCGGCGCGCGGCTCGTCTTCGCGCGCTCGACGGACGCGCAGGGCGACATGAGCGCGCTCATGCGCGAAGCCTGCATCGCGCTCGGAGGGCGCGGCGGCGGAAGGCCCGACATGGCGCAGGGCGGCGGGCCGCGCGCCGAAAGATTGGCGGGCGCGCTCGAGTCGGCGGCTCTACACCTTCGCGGCGAAAATCGTTGACCCGCGCACCGCACTCATGCTAGTTTTTCGGCAGACGCAATAAATCGTACAAGCCTACTTCATACCTTTTTTTGTCCCTCACTACTGGTGCGGCCAGCTTTCGCTCGGAGCGGAAGGGCTGAGTCGTGAGAGTCAGGGAGTGACATTGATTATGTGGCAAACGCGGGCCGGGTGGCGGGGCGCGATGATGTCAATCTTTGAAGGTGTGATAAACAGAAATAGGAGAATAAGAAAAATGGGCAAGTCCCCGTATTATCCATTCTCATTCGCTTTAGCAATTTTGCTCGGCGTCTTTCTCTCGGCTTCGGGAGCGCACGTGGTCGCGCAGAAGAAGGTCGCCATCAGCAAGAGGCCCCCGAGCAGCGCGCCTGCTCCGCAGCCCGCCGCCAGCGCCGGACAACTCGTCATCAGCGAGTTCCGCTACCGCGGCCCGAACGGCGCGAACGACGAGTTCATAGAAATCTACAACGCGTCGGGCGCGGATCACACCGTGGCGGCGGCCTTCACCGACGGAACGGGCGACGGCTACGGCGTCTACGCCTCGGACAGCCTGACGATCCCGCGTTGCGTCATCCCGAACGGAACGGTCATCCCGAACCGCGGCCACTGGCTGTGCGTCAACACGGTCGGCTACTCTCTGGCCGCGTACCCGGCGGGCAACGGCACGGTCGCCACCGCCGACAACCCCGGCGCGGGCGGCACCTACACGACCAACCTCCCTGAGAACATAGGCATCGCCCTCTTCAACAACAGCGTCGGCCCCACCAACATAACATCACCCAACCGCATTGACGCCGTCGGCACGACAGCCGAGGCCAACACGCTCTTCAAGGAAGGGACGGGGCTTCCGACTCTGGTGGGCTTCTCGATTGACTACGCGTGGGTTCGCGACACGTGCGGCAAGAGCGGCTCCATCACTACTTTCGGCGCGTGCCCCATCTCCACGCCGAAGGACACGGACAACAACGCGGCGGACTTCTACTTCGTTGACACGAACGGAACGAGCGCGGGCGGCGGTCAGCGACTCGGCACGCCGGGGCCTGAGAATCTTTCCAGCCCCATTCAGCGCAACGCCAGTTTCGGCGTCGCGGCGCTAGACCCGTGCGTCAGCACCGCCTCGCCGCCCAACCGCGTGAGGGACTTCACCTCAGACCCCGCGAACAACTCCACCTTCGGCACGCTCGACATACGCCGCACGGTTACGAACAACACGGGGGGGAACGTCACGCGCCTTCGCTTCCGCGTCATAGACATAACGACGTTCCCCGCGCCTTCCGGAATAGCAGACCTGCGGCCCAGAACCTCGCTGGCTGTCGTCGTGACGGTTGACCGCGCACCCTGCGGGTCGGGCACTTCCAACGTCACCGTGCAGGGGACGACGCTCGAACAGCCACCCGGCCAGCCCAACGGCGGGGGCTTCAACAGCAGTCTGTCCGCGGGCACGGTCACGCTCGCCACGCCGATTGCCAACGGCTCTTCGATTGACTTGCGTTTCCTGCTCGGCATACAGCAGACCGGCAGCTTCAAATTCTTCATCAACATTGAAGCCCTGCCGTAGAGACTCAACGCTGCGTCCAAACGAAAAAGAGTGGAGAGGCCAGCTTTGCCTCTCCACTCTTTTTTCGCCCAGCCCGCACGCTTACGCGCGTGACGGACTTGTCCGGCGCTTTCTCCAAAACTTCAACCGTGCCGCTCAACGCCACGCCCGCGAATGAGTCTATGAATGTGCCCTTCGGACGAGAGGCGCGGCGCACCCGAAGAGTCCAACGCGCCCTTCATGAATTCGGGCGCGACAAATGAGCTGTCGCACGCGGATTCCCACGCCGCCGAACCGCTTTTGCCGAACTTGACGTTTAGCCCATCGCCACCTAAAATTCACTCCTCGCGTGGGGCAGTAGCTCAGTTGGCAGAGCGCCGCGTTGATGAATTGCGTTATAATCTCATCTATGTCAAGGCCGAAGAATCCTAAAGCCTGCCGAATCTGCCTGAATCCCGTTAAGAATTATTGCGCCACCTATTGCAGTAATAGATGTCAGTTTCAAGCACAGTATGACGCCTACATTGAGCGTTGGAAAGCGGGATTAGAAATCGGGACGACCGGTGCGGCGGGCATTTCAAGATACATTCGTCGCTACTTCATTGAGAAGTATGGAGAGCAATGCCAACTGTGCGGTTGGCACGAGCGCAATCCGGTCACGGGTAAAGTTCCTTTAACGATAGACCACGTAGACGGAGATTGCCTGAACAACATTGAAATGAATCTTCGGCTGTTGTGCCCAAACTGCCATGCGCTCACGCCGAATTATGGTAATCTTAATCGAGGTCGAAGCCAGCGTTATTACCGTCGAGCGCAAGCAACGATGAAAAGAATTTTGGGCGATGCGGTATAGCTGGAAACACAGTGCGTAAGGCTTCACAGATTTCGGGGCAGTAGCTCAGCTGGGAGAGCGCGGCGTTCGCAATGCCGAGGTCAGGGGTTCGATCCCCCTCTGCTCCATCAAAAGATTCAACGACTAACGGCTACCCTTAAAGTGGCCGTTTTTCTTTTGGACACAGCTTTACGCGCTAGGTCACGCTCCAGAGGCCGTTCGCTGCGCCCGTGGAGTAGGCGTACCACAAGCCGAAGGCGATGCTTAGCGCCCCTGCGAATGCCTGTAGGCCGTAGGTGAGGGCCGGGACGCGCCGAGCGCCGAGCGCGAAGGGAAGCCCGATCAGGCCCGACATCAGAAGCATCCCGAATATCGAGCCGAGTCCGTAGACCGCGAGATAAAGCATGCCGAGCGCGGCGGACTCGATCTGCGTCAGCACGAGCAGCGTCAGGGCCGCCGAGCCTGCGAGGCCGTGCATCGCGCCGACCAGAAGGGGCTTGAGGCCGAGCCGCGAGACGGCGTGCGAGTGTCGCGCCGCTCGCGCCATGTGCCGCGTCTCGCGCTCGTGAAAATGGAGGTGGACGTGCGATACGCCGTCGTGCGTATGACGGTGCATGTGCAAGTCGCGCCGCGTGCGGAGCGCGCGGACGAGCGCGCCCGCTCCGAGCGCGATGATCATCAGGGCGACGCAGAACTCCAACCAGCTCGACGCGCGCGCGGGCACTGCGACGCGCAGGCTCAGCACGACCGCGCCGACGACGATGAGAGAAACCGTGTGCCCGACTCCCCAAAGGCCGCCGACGAGCGCCGCGCGAAGGACGCTGCGCTGCCCGCTGACGATTGTCGAGACGGCAATGACGTGGTCGGCTTCGGTCGCGTGCTTGAGGCCGAACACGAAGCCGAGGCCGAGCAGCGCGAGCGCGCCGAAGTGTGTTAGCTGCGTATCCATTTCAACTCGTGATAACGAGGCGGCGCCTTCGGCGTCACAACGCGCGGCGCACGGCGCGACGCACGACCTCGGTCGTCAGTCCGTAGACGAGGTGAGACGCGAGGGCGTATGCGTGAATCGAGAGCGGGTACTCGGTCGGCGACTTCGAGAGGCCGAGGGCCGGCACGACGCCCTCGTCGGCGGTTATCCATACGGTCGCGCCGAAGGGCAGTCCCGCGGCGGCTGTCACGCCCGGCGCAAGCTCGGCTGCCGCGCCGTAGAGCGCGCCCATCGAGACGCCGTAAGCGTAATGCAGCGCCGTGCCCGCCGTCTCCTTCTCGCGCTCCGTCAACTCGCGGCCCGTGAGGCCCACGGAGACGGCGTTCGCCAGACGCTCCGGCGCGTCGTCCTTTTCATCGTCGCTGCCGCGCTCGCGCAACTCGCGCCCGACCCCGTGTCGCGGCGAGCCTTTCTGTAGACTCTGCGCGCCGTGCGACCTTTCTTCCTCTCCGGCCAGCCTGACCCACAGAGCTTGAAACTCATTCATCAACGCGGACGCGACCAGCCCGCCCACGACGCCCGCCGCCAGTCCTTTCCACACGTCACTTCCCATGTTCGCTCCCGTTGATCTGATCTTCATGTAGCTCGAAGTCGGGGATGATTGTGGACAGCCCACGGCAACGACAGCCGCCCTTTTTGCTTTTGAGAAGTAAGCCGTCGAGGCGTCGGGTTGAATGAGTCTCGTCGGGCCGCCGCCGCGCCTTACTGCTTCTTGAATTCTCTGGCTCCGAAGTTGCCCGGCTCGCCCTCGACGATAAATCGAGTCGTGCTGGCGATGGTCAGAGTCAGGTCGCCGGAGTTGCGAGCGTTTCCGAGCGGGACATCCGCCCACTTGCCGACGATCCTGCGCGGGCCGTTCGCGGCTCCTGCGACAACTCTGCCGTGGAAGACGTTGCCGAATCCGTTACCACGTCCGAACCACCAAATCTCCGTGCCGACGTAGCGCACGTAATAAG
>DASQLL010000222.1:0-13868 GCA_035630035.1 Pyrinomonadaceae bacterium
TTGAAGAACCGTGGCCGCTTCACCCCGGCGGAAGCGCTCGAAGTGCTTGAGCCTGTCGCCGACGTGCTCGACTCGGCGCACGTCCGCGGCGTCGTCCACCGCGACCTCAAGCCCGAGAACATAATGCTCGGCAAGGACGACCACGGCAACACGGTAATCAAGCTCTTAGACCTCGGCATCGCCAAGCTTGTCGGCGGCGGCGACGTTCATGCGTCGAGCGCAACGTCTCTGACCGTGGCCGGTCAAATCCTCGGCACGCCCTACTACATGTCGCCGGAGCAGTGGGGCGAGATGCCGCGCGACGGCAACCCCGAAGTTGACGGGCGCACGGATGTCTACTCATTGGGCGTCATCTTCTTCGAGCTGATCGCGGGCCGAAAGCCTCTGGGCGGTCGCACGCTTTCGGAGCTTCGGCACAAGCACGTGACCGCCGCGCTGCCCTCGCTCACGGAAATCTCCGAGGATGTGCCGGAAGGGTTCAGCCGCGCGATCACGGGCGCGATGGCGAAGGATCGAGGCGACCGACCGCAGACCGCAGGCGAGTTTGTTGACAGCCTGCGCGCCTCGCTCGGTCAGCCGACGCGCAGCCGCGGTCGAAACATTCACGCGACGGACACGGGGCCGATTCATGCCACCGACGCGGGGCGCGCGCGCGGCACTCAACCGCCGGGACAAATGGGCAGCGAGGCCGCGACGGCGAACCTCTCGCCGGGCGCGGGCGCGGACTTTATCGTCCGCCCTGATGCTGGCACGCTCCTGACTTCCGACTTCGAGCAGCCCGCGGAGGTCGGCTCAGGGCGCGCGACTTCGGGAAGACCCGCGGGCGGCAACTCGCGACGCGACAAGGGTACGCTCACTTCTCAAGGAGGGGAGACGCAGGCCGTCACGCCCGCCGATTTCCGAAGAGGTCAGCTCGGAGAGACGCGCGTGGCTTCGGAGCAGGGGACGGCGAATCAGGGCGCGGGCGTCTCGATCACCGCGCCTGAGCCTCCACGTTCGCGCGCCCCGCTAGTGGCGGGCGGCGCGCTCGCACTGCTTCTGGTCGCGGGCGGCGGCGGCTTCCTCGCGTGGAGAAGCATGCAGCCGAAGCCGGACACGCCGCCGACTCCGCCGACGAACGCGAACGTTGCAGGGCCGGTCGAGCCTCCCAAAGCGCCGAAGGTCGAGGCCGCGAGCTACTGGTTCGAGGCATTTGAAAAGCCGGAGGACGACGCCGGAAAGCGCATCGCGGAGACCGCGGCCACGCTCGTCTCCGGCCAGCGCTTCCGCTTCCACTTCATGCCGAAGGAGCGCGGCTATCTATACATCATCGCGCCGGGCGAGAAGGGCAACGCGCAGATGACTCTGCTGACGGCGCAGGGCGCGGGCGCGCTCAAGTCGAATCTGGTCGGCGCGGGCGCGGACTTCGCCTTCCCGTTCGGCACGGCGCGTCTCAAGCTCGACGACAACCCCGGCGCGGACGATTTCATGTTCATCTTCTCGCCGACGCCGCTTATGTCGCCTTCGTTTTTGACGGGGAAGCCCTTCAAGGAGCTGACGCCCGCCGAGATCAAGGAGCTTGAAGACTTTCGCGCGCAGTTTAAGTCAGACGCGCCCTCCGTCGCCGTGAGCGGTGACGGCGACGCGCGGCGCGTCACGGTTTCCGCGCCGCAGCCGGCAACCTCCGACGGCAAACCGCTCATCTTTGATGTGAGGATTGACCACAAGTGACACGGACGACGGACGATTTATCAGTACCGCGAGCGATGGCGAGCGGGTATTATCTATGAAGTGAAGTCGTAATCGAAAAACGAAACCCGCTCGCTACCGCTCGCGGCTCTGAAAGACGCTCTCAACTTCGAGGAGACCCACATGCGTTTCAAAACCCTCCTGACGCTCATCGCCTTCGCGCTCTTTATCGCGGCCCCCGCCGCGCGAGCGCAGGAACAACAGCAAGACCAGAAAGTCATAGACGACTTCGTCACCACGCGCGGCATAAGCTTTGAAGACCCGGGCAAGCCCCAGCCTAAGCCTAAGCCGAAGCCGTCGAGCGGTAGCACTGCGAGCGCGTCGAGTAAGAACAATACGGGCGGCACGCCATTGAAGAAAGGCCCTGCGGCGGGGACGCAGACGGCCTCGAAGAAGAACAACACCTCTTCGGGCAAGACGGCGTCCTCTTCGGGCAAAGGCGTTGTGACCCCGAACGGCGGCGACGGGCCGAACGTCGCCGGCGACCGTAGCAGCCCGGCGAGTGCGAACAGCGCGCCGCAGGTCATCAACGCGAGCGAGCTGCTGCGCCCCATCGGCCTCGGCTACACGGTCTTCATGAAGGAGCAGACGGGCGGACTGCTCCCCGTAGACCCTTCGCGCGAGTACAAGTCCGGCGACCGAATCGCCATCGCGCTTGAGCCGAACACCGAAGGCTACATCTACATCTTCAACGCCGAGAACGACCGCGACCCGATGATGCTCTTCCCGAACGTGCAGCTCGACAATGGTGCGAACGAGGCGCACGCGCACGTCCGCGAGAGCTACCCTTCGGACTCGAACTACGCCTTCGAGTTCGACAACAATCAGGCCGTCGAGCACATCTACGTCATCGTCTCTCGACGCCCGCTCGAAGGCGTGCCGACGGGCGCAGCGCTCGCGGAGTTCTGCGGCAAGAACCGCGACGACTGTTACTGGAAGCCTTCGGCAGCGCAGTGGCAGAGCATCAAGACGGGCGCGGCGGGCGGTCGCGTCATCGAGGCGAAGAACGCACCTCTGCTCGCGCAGTCGAACCCGAAGCCCGTAGATTCAAAGAGTCTCACGCGCGGCATCAAGATCAAGAAGGACGAGCCTGCGCCCGCAATCGTGCGCGTCAACGATAATGCCGAGACCACCACGCTCGTCACGGTCATCAAGCTCGTTCACAAGTGAGTCGCCCCGCGCCGCACGAAGCGAACCGATGCGGCGCGCGGGAGATCGGAACTTCAAAATCTGAAATCTCAAATCTGAAATCGCGGATTTGAGATTTCAGATTTTCGATTTTGAGAGTTTGGTTTTTCGTTTTGTGCCCAGTGCCTCAACGGTCTCATTTTGTCCGAAGTTATTTGAACTGGAGTTAACGAAGATGCAACGCAACACACGCGGCCTCGCCGGGTCGCTCATCATCTCTACGATTCTCTTCGCCGCGCCTTCGGGCGCACTCGCCGGAGTCCCTGCGGCAAGCGCAACGACGAAGCCCGCAACGACGAAGCCCGCGCCGGCTAACCCCGCGCAGGCGGGCGGCGCGTTCGAAGAGCGCGAGCAGGGGCGCGCTCTGCTCCGACGCGGCAAGGCCGCGGAGGCTCTGATTCACCTCGAACGCGCGCTCAAAGCCTTTCAGCAGTCGGGCAGCCGCGTGGGCGAAGCCTCGACGCTCGACCTTCTGGGCGAGCTTTACGAGCGGCAGGGCCGCTACGACACCGCGCTCAAGTACTACGAGAGCGCATACGAAATCTACGTCGTGATGGCGGCAAACGAGAGAGGGCAGAACGCGCTGGTCGGCGCTATCTCGGCGCAGGAAGGCGCGTATAACGCCAACCTCATGCTCGCCAAGATGGGGCAGATGCACTACCGCAGCGGCGATGCGAACGCGGCGCGCGCGGCCTTCTCGCGCATGCGCGTCGTCAAGCCGGAAACCAACGCGTTGAAGAATCTGGAAGGCAAAAAAAACGACGCCGAGTCGGGCGTCTCGAAGATCGGCGGCTTCGGGCGTCGCATACGCGGCGCGGTTACGGGCACGCCCTCGACCTCAACGCCGGGACAGACCGTCGCCGTCGTCACCGACACGACGAGCGCAATCAAGCGGCCCTTCAACGCATACCGCGACACGATCATCTACGCGACCTACGAACTGGGTATGGGGCGCGTTGACTTCGCCAACAACCAGCTCGAATCCGCGAAGAAGCATTTCGAGAACGTTCTGGCCGCGACGGGCAGCGGTCTCAACATCATCGGCAAGCTCGGACAGACTCGCCGCTACCGCGCCGCCGCGCGCACGAGCCTCGGCGACGTGGCTTTGCGTCAGGGGCGCTACCCGGACGCCGCGAAGCTCTACACCGCCGCGTCGAATAGCGCGCGCGAGGACGGTCGTCTCGATCTGATGTGGCCCGCGCAGCGCGGCACGGGCAAGGCGCTATGGTTACAGGCCGCGTCCGAGAAGGATCAGAAGAAGGCCGCGCGGCTTCGCGACGATGCGCTCAATTCCTACCGGCAGGCGATAGACACAATCGAGGCCGTGCGCGAAGGAAGCCTGCGCGCCGACGAATCGCGCACGACCTTCCTCGCGACGACCGAAGAAGTCTTCCGCGAGGCCGCGAGCGCGCTGGCCGAGATGTCGCTCGGCGGAACTGTAGCGACTGCCGCGCCGACAACAACCGCCCCGCTCGAAGGCAAGCCGCTTGAGTATGCTTCGGAAGCCTTGAGCATCGCGGAGCGCGGGCGCGCGCGCTCTCTGCTCGACATGCTCAGCGAGAGCGGCGGAGAGATAACGGAGGGCGTGCCCGCCGAACTGCTTGAGCGCAAGCGCGAGAACCAGAACCGCCAGCAGGAGATCGCAGCGCAGTTGACCGGCGTCAGCCTCGGCGGCGAAGAGACGAAGAAGTCTCTCGAAGATTTAGAGAACGAGTTGAATCAACTCCAGAACGATTACGACAGCATCGAGAACCAGATTCGCTCTTCAAGCCCGCGCTACGCCGCGCTCACGGCGTCGAAGCCTCTCACGCTCGAAGACATACGCGGGCAGGTCTTGGACGAAGAGACCGCGCTGCTCGAATACATACTCGGCGACGAGCGCTCGTACCTGTTCGCGGTGACGCGCGGCGGCATGACCGTCTCGCGCCTGCCCGCGCGCGCCGAGATAGAGCGTCAGGCGATGGAGCTGCGCCGGCAAATCATCCCGGCTTCTTTGCGGCGCAGCCTGACCGACCTCGTCGGCGCGGCGACAGACCCGCAGCGCGGTTTGAACGTGAGCGGGGCGGGCACGGCGGCAAGCCCTGCCGTCGTGAGCGCCTACGCCGCGACGGCGAACGCGCTCTACAAGACAATCGTCGAGCCGGCCTCGCCGCTCGTCAAAGCGAGCCGCCTTCTCATCGTCGCCGACGGCGCGCTCAACTACGTTCCGTTCCCCGCGCTCGTCACCACCGCGCCGCCCGCGGGCGCGGACTTCTCGACGCTCCCCTACCTTCTCAATACGAACGATTCGCTGTTCGCGCCGTCGGCCTCGGTCGTCGCTGCGATACGCCAGCAGCGCGCCGCCGCGAGCGAAAGCCGCGCGGGCGGCATGCTCGTCGTCGCCGATCCGGTCTTCGACGCGAGCGACACGCGCGCACGCGGCGCGAAGGTCGCCGCCGCACAGCAGCCGGACGCGGAGGCCGCGCGGGGCTTGAGCTTCGGCAGCGCGCTCGCGGACGTTTCCGAGGGCGACAAGTCCGCGGCCACATCTTCCGGCGCGCAGAGGGGCGTGCTGGTTCGTCTCGCGGGCACGCGCTCTGAGGCGCAGCAGATTTCAAAACTCGCGACGGCGGCGGGACGCAAGGCGGACGTTTGGCTCGACATGGAAGCGAGCGAGGCGAAGGTCGAGGAGAGCGACCTCAGGCAGTATCGCGTCCTACACTTCGCTACGCACGGTCTTCTGAACACGGAGCGACCGCAGTTCACGGGCGTCGTCCTCTCGCTCGTCGGCAACCGCGAGGGCGAGGACGGCTTCCTCAGAACGGACGAAGTATTCAACCTCCGCTTAGGCTCGCCGCTCGTGATGCTCTCCGCGTGCGAGACGGGTTTGGGCAAAGAGAAGCGCGGCGAGGGCGTGATTGGTCTCACGCGCGCCTTCATGTACGCGGGTGCGCCCGCCGTCGGCGTTAGCCTCTGGTCTGTGGCCGACAAGTCAACGGCAGACCTTATGGCCGACTTCTACAAGAACCTTCTCACGGGCACAGGCCAGCAGCCGACCGCCGCGCTGCGCTCCGCGCGCCTGAACATGATCGCCGGCAAAAAATACAGCGCGCCGTTCTACTGGGCGCCGTTCGTTTTGGTCGGCGACTGGCGGTAAAGGCAGGAGGCAGGGGCAGGAGGCAGGAGGCAGGAGCAGGAAGCACACAAGAAAGCTCGGATTTGAGATTCGAGATTTCAAAGTGTCATCTCTTAACCTGCCTCCTGCCCCTGCCTCCTGCCTCCTATCTTTTGCCTTCTTCGAAGCGGGTAGGCTAATATCAATCCGCCGAATTACGAATATCAATTCCGAACGCGCAGAGGGTGGACGTGATGGATGCTCATTTCAACCCGGTACAGGACGCCGCCGCGCTCGAACAGTTGTTCGAGCTATCGAATATGCGTCCCGTGCTGCTCTTCAAGCACAGCAACGCCTGCCCGATAAGCGCGCGCGCGTACAGGCAGATGGAGCAGTTCGGCGGCGACGTTGCAATCGTCGTCGTGCAGAAGAGCCGCGAGGTCTCGCGAGAGGTCGAGACGCGCACGGGCGTCCGACACGAGACGCCGCAGGCGCTCGTCCTTCGTAACGGCGAGGCCGTCTGGTCGGCCTCGCACTTCGACATCACCTCGGACGCCGTGGAGAGCGCGCTGAAAGACGCCGAAGGATGAGCGGAGCGATGCGTCGCGGCCCGTCGGTCGAGCCGCGCGAGATCATGCAGGAGTCGGACGCGCGTTTGCGCGTCACGTGGGGCGACGGGCACGCGTGTCTCTACGACGCGCCCAGCCTGCGCCGCCTGTGCCCGTGCGCGCAGTGCGTCAACGAGTTCACGGGCCAGCGCGTGCTGCGCGCCGAGACGATACCGGACGATCTCTCCATCGAGGACGTGCAGATCGTCGGTCGCTACGCGCTCACCTTCCGCTGGAGCGACGGCCACGAGACGGGCATCTACAGCTTTCGATACTTGCGCGAGATATGTGAGACGCCGTGAACCGTGAACCGTAAACCGTGACAAGATAAAACCGCATTTCATCTTGTCACGGTTTACGGTTTACGGTTCACGGCAGTTAAGTTATGAAGAAGATTCTGGTCGTCGAGGATGGCGAAGTCGAGCGCGAGCTGATGAAGCTCACGCTGGAGCGCGAGGGTTATCTCGTGGTCGCCGCGGAGGACGGCGTGAGCGGCTACGAGCTGGCCGTGGCCGAGCGTCCCGACCTGATCATCACCGACGTTTGGATGCCGGCGGCGGACGGCGTGTACCTTGTGCGCCGCGTGCGCGATACGCCGGAGCTGGCCTCGACGCCCATACTCGTCACGACCGGATTCGGCACGGGCAGCGCGACGTTCACGATGGGGCAGGGCGCGGACGCATACGAGCCGAAGCCGCTCGACCCGGACTCGCTGCGCGAGACTGTCCGACGCCTTTTGGCCTGAGCCGCCCGCGTGGGCCATAATGCCGCAAGGTTTGAAACGCGAATCGGGACGGGGGAAGTCAGTGCATGCTCGTCGAGGCCGTCGGCTGGATCAGTTCGGGCATACTCGTGCTGACAATCGCCAAGCAGGTTTACAAGCAGTGGCAGGAGGGTTCGAGCGAGGGCGTCTCGAAGTGGCTCTTCGTCGGACAGATTTCGGCGTCGCTCGGCTTCACGATCTACAGTTGGCTCGTAAGCAACTGGGTCTTCGTCGTCACCAACTTGTTCATGCTGCTCAACGGACTGCTCGGCCTCGGCATAGTCATACACCACCGCCGGAAGAGGAGAAGAGGTCAGAGGTTGGAGGTTAGAGGTTAGTAAAAAGCATTCATCTACTAACCTCTAACCTCTGACCTCCAACCTCTGAAGTTATGAACGAAAAAGATTTCTTCGACGAGAGAGCTGAAACGAAGCGGGCCAACTACAGTTGCCCGCATTGCCGCGAGCGCGGCGACTTCGACGTGCGCTGGCTGCGACGCACGAAGAAGAAGCAACCGCCGCGCGGGATGAACGAACAGCAGAAGGCGCAGTTCGCAAAGGCGCTCGATTACATGGTGCGCGTTGACGACATGCTCGTCTGCCCGCGCTGCCGCCGACGCTTCGACATCCCCAACTCGCAGACCGTCGTCTTCATCTGAAGGCGGCCCAAGGTTCGGCGTCTTCGAGGCGTGCATTTCATCTCAAGCGAACAAGAGGAGAGTGATTCATGGACGAGCTAGTCAAACAGGTCGTTGAAAAGACCGGCATCAGCGAGTCGCAGGCGCGCACGGCGGTCGAGACGGTCGTCGGCTTCTTAAAGGATCGTCTGCCCGCGCCCATCGCAGGGCAAGTTGACAATGCGCTCGGCGCAGCTGGCGGCGCGGTCGGCACAATCGCCGACAAGGCGGGCGACGTGCTGGGCGGCCTCGGCGGCATGCTCGGCGGGAAGACGGATTAGGACACTTGCGCCGGCCTTCTCCGTCCGCACACACCAGTTACGCAGGAGGATGCGATGAGCGACAACGGAACCTTCGCCGTCGGGTTGTTGGACATGGCCGGGAACCCCGCGGTTGACCCCTCGGTTGAGGTCAGCTTTAACCGCTTCGGTCAGGCAGAGCCTTTCCTACGCAAGGCGGGCCTGAGCTTCCCGCCGCGGCGCGCGTTCACAATCCCTTTCGTAGCGTTCAAGCAGGTGAACTGTTGGGTCGTCCCGTCGCGGTTTCGCATGCGGCAGTCGGGCTACTTCAACATCCTTGCCGACGAGAATGTGACCAAGGACTTGAACGTCTTCCGAATCCCCGAAAAGTGGGAGGCGCGGTTCTTTCCTTGGAGCCAACTGCCGGAGTCCTTCGCGTCGCTGCGAACGGTGCTGGGTGCGTCACACAACGTTAAGGTTAAGAACAAAGACGCGCTCACCACGATAGGCGACTTCTCCGGGCAGTCTTACGACGACGCGAGCAGCCAGCCGGCGGTCTTGGCGAAGGCCTCGCTGCTCAACCTCTACTTCAAGCTGATGAAGCTGAAGGAGCCGGTCGGCAACAAAGACACTTGGTTCTCCTTCGTGCAGGAGATGCTCGTCATCGGGCGCGAGAGGTTCGTGGCGGTCGCCGACCCCGGCGTGGAACAGATTATAAACAAGATCAAAGACAACATCGGCGACTACAAGAAGGACTACAAAAACGCGCTCGCCGATTTGCACTACAAGAACTTCCCAGCCGAGTACAACGTCCTCAAGTCGAAGATGCGTAGCATCAAATCCACCGAAGACAACGGGAACATCCAGCTCACGGTAGCGCCGGGCACACACCCCACAACGGGCCAGCCGGTCACGCTCTTGGACGCGGACATTGACGAGGACAACAAACTGATCGCGCACATCCTGAGCCTCTTCAAGCACAAGTTCAACGGCGGGACGCACCCACACAACATCTACGACTACCTGCTCTACCAATACGGCAAGAACATCATGCTCGGCTACAACCTGATCTAAGCCGGTCAGTGCCGGAGCTGACAACAACGCCGACCCGCGCAGCCCTCACACCGCGTCGTAGCGCTTGAGCTTGCGGTAGAGCGTCGAAAGATCAATGCCGAGTATGTTGGCGGCGCGCGCCTTGTCCTCGTTGACGGAGGCGAGCGTGTCGAGCAGGTAACGGCGCTCGACTTCGGCGAGCGTGGGGCGCAGGCCGTCGGGGTCGCGCACGGCGGGCTGCTGGCCCGCGGCGTCGCGGACGCGGGGCGGGAGGCTGTCGAGGTCTAGGCGCTCGCCGCTCAGTGTGAAGGCTCGCTCGACTGCGTTCTGCAACTCACGGACGTTGCCGGGCCAAGCGTAGTTGATGAAGGCGGTCATGGCCGCAGGCTCGATTGCTTTTTCGTCCTGTCCCTGCTCGCGCGCGGTGCGCTTGACGAAGTGGCGCGCGAGGAGTGGGATGTCTTCGCGCCGCTCGCGTAGGGGCGGAATGTGGATCTCTATGACGTTGAGGCGGTAGAAGAGGTCTTCGCGAAAGCGCCCCTCCGTCACCTCCTTTTCGAGGTCGCGGTTGGTGGCGCAAATAATGCGCGCGTCGAAGGGCACGGGCGCGCTTGAGCCTACGGGCGTGACTTCATGCTCCTGCACGGCGCGCAGCAGGCGCACCTGAAGGGCTTGGCTTATCTCGCCTATCTCGTCGAGAAAGACCGTGCCGCCCTCGGCGGAACGAAAGAGACCCGCGCGCGAAGTGGTTGCGCCTGTGAACGCGCCTTTGGTGTGGCCGAACAGCTCGGATTCGAGAAGCGTTTCGGGGAGCGCGCCGCAGTTGATCGCGACGAAGGGGCGCACGGAGCGCGGGCTGTTGTGGTGTATGGCGCGCGCGATAAGCTCCTTGCCCGTGCCCGACTCGCCGTAGACGAGTATGTTCGTGCTGGTCGCGGCGACCTTCTCGACGAGCCGGAAGACGCGCTGCAAGCTCTCGGACGTGCCGATGATCTCGGAGAAGCTGTAGCGGCTGTCCAGCTCGCGGCGGAGCGCGCGGTTCTCGCGGAACAGCTCGCGCTGCGTGAGCGCGTTCTTGATTGACTGTAGAAGGTCTTCGTTGACGAATGGTTTGGTGACGTAGTCGTATGCGCCTTTGCGGAGCGCGGCGACCGCCGAGTCAACGGACGAGTAGGCGGTCATCACGACGACGAGCGCTTCCGGGTCAATGTCTTTGACGCGGTCGAGCAGCGTGAGTCCGTCCATGCCCGACATGCGTATGTCCGTGAGCGTGACGGCCACGTCTTCGGCGGCGAACGCTTCGAGCGCTTCCTCCGCGCTCGACACAGCCGCGACGCGGTAGCCCGACTCTTCCAGAAGGCGCGAGATGATCGCGCGCATAAGGTCTTCGTCTTCGGCGACGAGGACGAGTGGTTTGCTGTCCATCCTTTTTCGTTCCGATCTTACGCAGTAATCAGAAACGCGACCGTAAGGGAGCGTGTCTCATCTCCACACGCTCCCTTACGGTCGCGTTTCTGACTCTGCTGCGTAGCTCCTAAGACAAAAAGCGGAGCCGGAAGTCGTTCCGGCCCTCAGCCGCCTCTTTAAGATACTCGTTCTGCGCGACGAGCAGTCGCGTCATAAACTTCCGAAGGAACACCGCGTCGAACGCCGCACCGAGCGGCCCGAAGGGGCTGGCGAAATCAACGTGGTCGCGCATGAGCGTGCCTCCGTTGTGCGGCTCGAACGTGTGCGTGTGACGCCAGCGTTTGAAAGGCCCGCGCTGCATCTCGTCGGTGAAGGTGCGCGGGGCGTCGAGCGCGACTATCTTCGAGGTCATGCGCTGCGACACTCCGAAGAAGAAGCCCCTCCAAGTGACTTCCTCTCCCAAATCAATCAGGCCGGAGGTGACGCCCGCCACGGCTCGATGTTTGAGCGGAGTCGGTGCGACCGTGTGCAAGTCAATGCTCCGCGCCAGATCGAAACAGATCGCCGTCGGCGCGTGAATCATAGTTTTGAGTTCAATGAGCGGCATAAAGGTAAAGTCAGAAGGCAGAACGATAAACGCTGAACTGAAAGCCAAATGAATTCAGTTCATAGTTCTGCGTTCTGACTTCAGAGTTTCAATTACGCCCTCCCTCACGGTCGGGCTTCCGCCTTTTCTTTCCACTCGCCCGCGAGCATCGAGTAGGAGACGAGGTCTTTGAAGTGGTCGTGTATCCACTCGGCCTGCCGGTGAACGCCCTCCTGCGTGAAGCCGAGGCGTTCGGGGATGCGTCGGCTTCGATGATTTTCGACGGCGCAGTAAATCTCCACGCGGTTCAGCTTCAGCTCCTTGAAGGCGTGGGCCACGAGGGCGGCGCATGCCTTCGTCATGATGCCGCGGCCCTGCAAATCTTGGGCGAGCCAGTAGCCTATGTCCGTCTTGCGGCTCGCCCAGTCAATGTGGTTGTAGCCGATGCTCCCCGCGACGCGCTCGCGGAAGAAGATGAGCGTGGCGAAGCCCTGATCCTCGGCGTACTGGCG
The DNA here is from genome assembly GCA_035630035.1 of Pyrinomonadaceae bacterium. Taxonomy (GTDB): domain Bacteria; phylum Acidobacteriota; class Blastocatellia; order Pyrinomonadales; family Pyrinomonadaceae; genus QHXN01. The sequence continues at coordinate 11,855 of DASQLL010000222.1, forward strand.
AAGGTTTCGTCGTATGAACTCGCGCGCGTCATCAACCGCGTATCGCTCGGTCGCCCAAGGCATCCACGGCTGAAGGTGCGCGAGGTCGCGGCGGACGAGTGCGGTCAACTCCTCCGCGTACCGCTCGTCAACGGGGCGTAGCTCCAAGTCGTCTTCGATTCGGTGGCTGAACATCGTCGTCACTCTCCGTCGTCACTGTCCGGCGGACAAATGTTTACCTCTCTTCGCCTGTGGAAGTCTGCACCGCGGGCGCTCGCGGCGCAACCTCTTTGGCGCCCATGTCGCTGGCGGGCAGGCGGACGCGCGCGGTCGTGCCTTGTCCGTCGTTCGGCTCGACCGTGATGCTCCCGCCGTGCGCCGTGACGATGCCGTAGCAGACGGCGAGGCCGAGGCCCGTGCCCGCGCGCTTTGTCGAGAAGAAGGGGTCGAAGACGTGCGGCAGAGCCTCTTCGGAAATGCCGTGTCCCGTGTCGGAGACGGCGACGACGACCTCGCCCGCGTCGCGGTCGAAAAAAGTTTTGACGTAAAGCTCGCCGCCGTCGGGCATGGCGTCGCGCGCGTTCAAGAGGAGGTTGAGAAAGACTTGCTGCAACTGATCCGCGTCGGCGGAGACGCGCGGGGCTTGCGCGTCGAACTCCAGACGGACGCGCAGTTGTTTGAAAGCCTTGTCGAAACTCGCGAGGCGTATGCTCGATTCTACGACGCGTCCGATCTCAAGCGGCGCGCGGGCGGGCGCGCGCTGCCTCGCGAAATCCATCATGTCGCGAAGCACCTGCGAGATGCGCGCGATCTGCGTCGAGGCGAGGCGAAGCATCTCGCGCGTCTCCGCTTCGTTCTCGGCATTGAGCGGGCGCGATTGCAAAATTTGGATGAGCGACGAGATTGATGCGAGCGGGTTGTTAACCTCGTGCGCGACCCCCGCGGCGAGCGCGCCCGCGGCGGCCAGTTTTTCGGCGCGGACGAGATGCTCGTTCAGAGCGCGCACCTCCTCGATGTCGTCGGCCATCTTGCGGCTCATCTCGTTGAAGGATGCGGCGAGAAGTCCGACCTCGTCGTTGCTCTTCAGCTCCACCTGAGTTCCGTATGCGCCGCCCGCAACGTCCACGGCGGCCTCGGTCAGACGCCGCAAGGGGCGCGAGATGATGCGTATGACGAGCGCGACAAGGACGAGGTTCGGGACGAGCGCGGTGACGACGCTGAAGACCAGATAACGCCTCCAAGCCTCGCTGGTCTGCCCCGTAAAACTCCACCAGACAATCGGGATTTGAAAGAGCGCGAAGCTCAACACGGCGACCGCGGCGATTGAGAAGGCGACCTTGTAGGCGATGGGAAAGAGTCGGAACTGGTCGAGCGCGGACTGGATGGAGAAGAGCTTGAAGTTGGTGATGGCGTAGGCGTAGATGATGACGCCGACGAGGACGAAGACCGAGCCGACGGGCAGAAGCGTGTAGACGCCCGCGAGCGGGAGCGCGATGTTTGCGAGCGTCTTTAAAGTCGCCGTTATGACGAGCGCGAAGAGTATCGCGCCGAGCTGCTTGCCCCAGAGGCTCGTGCGGTAGCGTCGCCATTTACGAAAGAGCAGCGCGAAGCCGTAAGCGAACAGCCCGTAGATGTAGAGTCCGAAGGCGTAGGCGAGCGGCGTCAGCTTAATCTTGAAGGCCGCGCCGTCGAACTCAAGTCCCTGCCACATCATTCCCGCGAGCGCCGCCGGGAAGAGAACCGCTCCGGGCGCGAACATGACCGCCGCGCGACGGACGGGGACTTCGCTGTTTTCGGGGAAGACCCACGCGAAGACTACGAATGCGAATTGGAGCAGGAGCGAAAGGCCGAAGCTCATGCCCGCCCACCACTCGGCGATTGCGCGCCCCCCGCCGAAGCCCCACATCACGATGTCGTTGATAGTCCAGAGCGCGAGGCACGCGATGAAGGCCGCGAAGGTCTGGTGCGTGCGGCTGCGCGGCGCGGCCACGAAGACGTAGAAGCCGAGCAGCACGAGCGTGAAGAGCGAGAGCAG
>DASQLL010000223.1:0-3015 GCA_035630035.1 Pyrinomonadaceae bacterium
TTTGACTTCTTCGGACTGAGCTTTCGCGCGGGCGAAGATTTACGCTACCAGTACATGATCGAGGGGCTGGGCCGCGATTGGAGCGCGCCGAGCGAACAGCGCAGCGTGACGGCGAGCCTCTCGCCGGGCAAGTACCGTTTCCTCGTCCGTGCCGTAAGCTCCGACGGCACGGTGAGCGCGCGCCCCGCAAGCGTCTCTCTCAACGTCCTCCCGCCCTTCTGGCGTCGCTGGTGGTTCCTGACGCTCGCCGCGCTCGCCGTCGGCCTCACAATCTACACGGTTGACCGCTACCGCATACGCCGCGTCGTAGAGCTTGAGCGCGTCCGCACGCGCATCGCCACGGACTTGCACGACGACATCGGCGCGAGCCTCTCGCAGATAGCAATCCTGAGCGAGGTCGTGAGCGCGCGCGTCGGGAGCGACGGCGACTCTCCCGTCAGCGAGCCTCTGGCGACCATCGCCGGAACGTCGCGCGAGATGGTTGACTCGATGAGCGACATCGTCTGGGCCATCAACCCGAAGCGCGACCGCCTCTCCGACCTCGCGCAGCGCATGCGGCTCTTCGCGAGCGACATCCTGAGCGCGCGCGACATACGCATACGCTTCAGCGCGCCCGAAGCCGCGAAGGACGTGACGGTCGGCGCAGACCTCAGGCGCGAGATTTACCTCATCTTCAAAGAGACGGTGAACAACCTCGCGAAGCACTCCGGCGCGACAGCCGCCGAGGTGGACTTCCGCCTCGCGGGGAGCCGCCTCGTCGTCGTCGTGAGCGACGACGGCAAGGGCTTCGACGTAAACGGCGCAAGCGAGAACGGCGACGGAGAGCGCGTCTCGATGGGCGGCCACGGTCTGGGCAGCATGCGCCAGCGCGCCGAAAAACTCGGAGGCACGTATGAGGTCGCGTCTGAAGTCGGGCGCGGGACGAAGGTGACGCTCAAAGTCCCGATTAAGATCAAGCGTCGGAGGCGCGCGCTCGCGTGGCGGCGTCTCGTGCCGCGAAGGTTACTACCTAAGTAGGTAGTATCGCCCGCGCGCTTTACGGGTTAATCTTCCCGCAGGAAATTTGGACGAGTGCGGGGAGCCGAAAATGCAGGGACTAACTTTGAACACTACACCGACACAACAACAACCGCAGGCGGGAACGACGAACATCAAGGTCGCGATCATCGAAGACCTGCGCGAGATACGCGAGGGCCTCGCGATGCTTATAGACATGACCGAGGGCTATCGCTGCGCGGGCCGCTACGGCTCGGTCGAGCAGGCGATAGCGGGCATGGGGCGCGACGTGCCCGACGTTCTGCTCTCGGACATCGGGCTGCCCGGCATGAGCGGCATCGAGGGCGTGCGAATCTTCAAGGAGAAGTACCCGAACCTCGTCGTCCTAATGCTCTCGGTCTACGACGACGACGAGCGCGTCTTCGACGCACTGTGCGCAGGGGCGACCGGCTATCTGCTGAAGAAGACGCCGCCCGCGCGCCTGATAGAGAGTCTGCGCGAGGCCGTGCAGGGCGGTGCGCCGATGTCGCCCGAAGTCGCGCGCCGCGTCGTCACGCTCTTCCGCGACTTCAGGCCGCCGAAGCACGCCGATTACGATCTGACGCCGCACGAGATGCGGCTACTCAAGCTCCTCGTCGAGGGGCACAACTACAAGACCGCGGCCTTCGAGCTGAACGTCTCGGTCAACACGGTCTCCTTCCACCTCAAGAAGATTTACGAGAAACTTCAAGTACACTCCAAGTCCGAAGCGGTCGCGAAGGCGCTGCGCGACGGTCTTATCAAATAATGTCTCAACAGGTGCGCCCCGGCAGGGGCGTGAGAAATTAGCCGGGGGTGAGCGAGTCCGTAGCGAGCCGCAAGGCGAGTGACGGACGAAGCGCAACCCCCGGAACACGAATGACAAAATTTAACCCGCCCCGGCAGGGGCGGCGGACATGACGCGTTTTATCAATCAAGTCACGAATTGATCGCGCGTGTTCCGCTGCCCCTGCCGGGGCAGGTCTTTTTTTTGGTCGGTGTTCCGGGGGTTGCGCGTCGCCGCCGCTCGCTAACGCTCGCGTCGCCTCGCTCACCCCCGGCTAATTTCCGTCGCCGCTCTGCGGCTGAGAGCTGCTCACTGCATTTCACTACCTACACAGGTGGTGACGCCCACGCCGGTCTCGCGTATTTATATTCGTGCGGACGGGCCGCACGGAAAACTTGAAACCGAGACGGACGGAGGAGACGAAGATGCAACTTGTTTACGCCACGGGCCAACGCGAGAGAGATTTCCAGATTGCCGCGCGACGCGAAGAAGTCCCGACGGACGCGCGCGTCTACGCGACCTGCACGCAGGAAAGCACCGTCGAGCAGATCGGCGAGGTGACTTTCCAGAACATGAGCGACGAAGAGTACTACACGCTCAAGGCCATGGTGCGCGAGGCACGCCAGCGCGCGATGACCGAGCGGAGCGCCGAGCGCGAAACGACGGGCGCGCTGCGCGGCCTCTTCGGCAAACTCTTCAACCGCTAAGGAATCTAAGAATCATGACTGTGACTAAAAATGCGCCGCACGCGGCCCTCTCGATCTGCTGCCGCCCGTTGGTCGAGGCCTTCAGGCGCGACCCTTCGGCGCAGAGCGACGCGGCGCTCGTCATCGGCTTCGACGAAAGCGGCGCACCCTTCTATCGCTTCACGCGGCAGCATGGCGGGCAACTGCTTAGCGCGCCCGCCGCGCCGCTCGTCTTCTGCCCCTTCTGCGGGCACAGGGTCACGGGCGCGGACGACGATGCGCGCGCGGAGATTCGAGCGGCTGTGGCTTACGAAGACGAAGAGGTGACGCTGATGGCGCGCGATGAGACGTTGGAGTTCGACACGTTCATCGCGGCGCGCGCCTCCGACTCAGGCGCGGTCTCGGTGGGTCGTTAGAGCAATTTTCACTTGAGTGTAAAGCGGGAGGCAGTTCACCACAGAGGCGCAGAGAACGCGGAGGGGGCGCAGAGGAATTGATTTCTTCTCTGCGCCCCCTCCGCGCCCTCTG
>DASQLL010000224.1:0-4652 GCA_035630035.1 Pyrinomonadaceae bacterium
CGAACATCTTCGCGCGAAGCGTTTCGAGAATCTCGAACCAGCGCGTCTCGCCGCGCGCCTCGCCCATCTCCTTCGAGAACTTTCTGAGCCAGACCGAGCGCGGGTCTTCCGTCTTATAGACGCGGTGGCCGAACCCCATGATCTTCTTCTTGGTCGCGAGCGCGTCGCTCAGCCATTCTTCGGCGCGTTCGGGGCTTTCGATCTCAAGCAGCATCTTCATCACGTTCGTGTTCGCGCCGCCGTGCAGAGGGCCTGAGAGCGCGGCTATCGCTCCCGTCACGGCCCCGTACATGTCCGCGAGCGTGCCCGCGATGACGCGCGCAGTGAAGGTCGAGGCGTTAAGCTCGTGGTCTGCGTGGAGTATGAGGCACACGTCGAAGATGCGAGCCTCGCGCTCCGAAGGCATCTCGCCCTTGAGCATGTAGAGAAAGTTCGTGGCGAGGTTAAGCCCGGCCTTCGGCTCGATTGGCTCAAGTCCCTTGCGGAGTCGTTCTATGCAAGCGACGAGGACGGGAAACTGCGCCGTAAGCCGTGTCGCCGTCGCAAGCGCGCCCTCGCGCGTGAGGTCTCGCGCACGCGGGTCGTAGAAGGCGAGCGCCGAGACCGCCGTCCGCAGCGAGTCCATCGGCTCGGCGTCCTTCGGAAACGAGCGCATCAATGCGAGGACTTCGTCGGGTATTTTGCCGGCGGCGGCAAGCCCTTGTTGCAACGCTTCAAGCTCGTCCTGTTTTGGAAGACGCCCGTGCCAGAGTAGATGAATCGTCTCCTCGAATGTCGCATGCTCTGCGAGGTCGTGTATGTTCAGGCCCTGATAGATGAGGACGCCATTGACGCCGTCAACGTCGCCGATTGAGGACTGCGCCGCGACCACCCCCTCAAGCCCCGCGGGCGACTTGGCCTGTGCCGCCGAGGGCTTGCTGTCTGCTTTGTCCATTAGACTTTCAATCCTTAAATTTGAGCTGAGTCGAAAATAACAAAGTGCGGCGAGGAGTTACAAGTTGGAAGGCGGTCGCGGCCCACGAAGACGGCCCGCGCCGCATTAGTCAATAGGTCAATTTTCAGTTGGGTGCAGAGCAAGTTCGGCTCACCGCGGAGGCGCAGAGGACGCGGAGGGGGCGCAGAGAAATGCTCAAGCCTCTGCGTGAACTCTGCGCCCTCTGCGCCTCCGCGATGAACTGTCTCGCCCTACACTCAAGTGGAAATTGATCTAGGCGCGCTGTAGACTCCAGATGGGCGCGTCGAAGAGGAAAACCATCTCGCGCGCTTCGCCGTAGAACTGCCCCATGCCTTCGGCGAGCCACGCGTTGACTTCTTCGAGCGACTCGCCTTTTCCCTCGACAGCCGCGATGACGTTGCTCTGCGTCGCAATGAACGCGACCAGCGTTTCGAGCGAGAAACTTATCTCGTTCGCCAGCCGCGTCTCAGCGCGAAGATGAAAGCCGACGCTTTCGGACTCTTCCTCAGTGAACGAAGCCCAGTTCCGGGTCGGCGCAGGAAATCTCGTCAGATACTCCGCGAGGAACCACGCGTCGAACTCCTCGCGGCCCGCCATCCCGTCTGAGAAGTAGTTGTCGTAAACAACAAGCCAGCCGCCCGGACGCAGAACCCGCCGCGCCTCTCGGAAAAACTTCTCGCGCTCGAGCCAGTGGAAACCCTGACACACGGTCAGCAAGTCGAACGCGCCGTCCGCGAACGGAAGGTCTTCGGCTGCTGATTGGCAGAAGCTCACGCCGCGGTCGCGCGGGCCGTGGGCCAGCATCTCAGGCGAGATGTCAACGCCCACGACGCGCTCAGCCAACGCTTTCAAGGCCACGGTCGAAAGCCCCGTCCCGCAGCACACGTCGAGGGCGCGCGGCAGAGGTTCTTCGAGCGACAGAAGCTCTTTCACGCGGGCCAAGACCACCGGATGAAAAAACGGTCGCCCGCGCGCGTATCTTTCAGCCGCAGTTTTCGGGGCGAAAAAGTTCATGAATCGTAAATCGTAAATCGTGAATGGTAAATCGTAAATCGTGAATGGCCGCCAGAGTTGCTTTTCGACTTGAGCATCAAATCGCCCCGCAGCGAGTAGTGCTACCGATTTACCATTCACGATTTACGATTTACGATTCACGGTTTTTCTTATTTCGACGCGCCCGCCGCGACCGACGCCGAGCAGGCGCGCGGCGGAGTCGAGAAAGACTGCGATCTCAAGAAGGCCCGCGCTTCCCCAGATGGCGAAGGGAACGCCGGGGGCGTCCGCTTCGTCGGCGAAGAAGCGGCGGAAGGCTCGAACCTCTCTTCCCTCCACGAGCAGACGCGCCCCTCGGTTTACATCCTCCGCGACGAAGTCTCGCGGCGAGATGTTCGTGATGCAGTTGCCGAAACGGTCAATGTGTATCACCCTTCCGACGAGGATGCCGTCCTCGCGTCGCTCAGGCGCGGCGAAAGCGAGACGCACGAAGTCCGTTATCTCTTCGCCAAGCTCATCCGGCTCGACGCCGAGCGAGAGCGCGCCCGCGACCGGCGCGAATACATCGCGCCCGTGAAAGGTCGCGCTCACTTCCCTTCTGAAATATTTTTCGTTTGTGACGTGAAAGACGCGGAGGCCGTCCAACCGTTCGTAGACGTAGCCTAGCACGCCGTTGTCCGGCCCGACGAAGAATTGTTCTCCGCCACTTGCGACTACGGGGCGGCGCGGCGAGCCGACGCCGGGATCAACGACGGCGACGTGAACCGTGCCCGCCGGGAAAGCCTCGAACGCCGCGAGCAGAGCGAATGCCCCGGCCTCGATGTCGTGCGGAGGAATCTCGTGCGTGATGTCTACGACCTGCGCGGCGGGATTGACTGAAAGCAGCGCGCCCTTCACCGCGCCGACGAAGTGGTCTGCCGTTCCGAAATCCGTGAGCAGCGTGACGATCATGGGACAAGTTCAAGGTTCAAAGTTCAAGGTTCAAGGTTCAAAGTCGGATTCCTATCTCGCCTTTGAACCTTGAACCTTGAACTTTGAACCTATTTTTTTAGCGCGGTCGGCTCGCCGTGCGTATGCGAAGCTGTTGGCCGCGCTCAAGGCGTATCTCCTTGCCGCGCTGCGTCACCGCGCTGGCGGTTCCGGCTGCGCCGCCGATGATCGCGCCGATGCCTGCGCCCTTGCCGCCGCCCGCGATGCCGCCGATGATCGCGCCGATGCCGGCGCCCGCGCCGACCTTAATGGCGTCTTCTTTCGTAGTGCTCTTGCCACGTATGCCGCCTTCCGGGTCAACCTCGTCAACGTTCGTTTCGGGCGAGGGCTGTATGACCTCGACGACCTGCGCGCTGAAGTCCTGCCATTCGCCGCCCGGCATACGAATCTGGTCGAAGCTTATTTGCAGCAGCGCAGTCCCCGTCGCCTTGCCCGGACGCTTCACGTCGTCGAGCCGGCCTCTGACGGTCGCGCCCGCGTACTCCTGCGGCTCTATGACCTCGGCCTCTAAGGGGTCGCCGCGCTGGCTCACGTCGGTCGTGAGGCGGTTCTGTAACTCGACGAGCAGGAAAATGTCGGACGGAGCGGAGCGACCGCCGCCGACTTGGCCGCTGTCCGTGCCGCGAGTTTGCGAGCTGCTCTCGTTCGTGCCGTCGGTAGTTATTCCGCCGCGCCCGTTGCTGTTGCTCTCGGCTGTCTCGCGCGGGGTCGCGCCGCGCCGTGTGATTCCGCCCGAAGGGATTTCGGAGTCGAAGCCTCGGCGGTTGTAGCCCGCGTCGTAACCGACCTCGAAGCCCTGCTGGTATCCGTCGCGGTAGTCTTCGAGCGAGCCGTAGGCGTTGATGTACGCGCGGTCTGCGCGCTGGTAGTCCTGCTTCGAGCGGTAATCCGCGCCGGCACGCCTTAACTGGTCGCTCCAGCCCGATTGAAATCCGTCGGAGTAGCCCGTGCGATAGCCACGCTCAATCGCGCCGTACTGCTGCGCCTGCGCTGAGGCAACGCTCAAGAGCGTCGGAACTATCGCGAGGGCAACGGCGACGACGAGGGCGGCGGCGAACAACTGTCTGCGGGTCTTCATCTCTTCATTCTCCTGCATTCAATGGTGGCGGACTCGGCTCCGCTGCGGAGCTTACAACAGGCCGGGGCCAAACATCTATCTCCTTGACGCTCGGTTTATACGCGACTTAGACTCGAACCGTCAGATTCCGTTGGATAAAAGTCGAGGAGAAACTCATCCGCAGCCTTTGATGCAGCCCACTCCTCGGCAGGTTTGATATTAGTTTTCAGTTTTCGGTCTTCGGTTTCCAGCCGATCTGTAAACTCCCGGCTCGAACCGAAAACTGAAAACTGAAAACTGAAAACTGCATGCACCGAGTTTATCTCGATAACAGTGCGACTACGCCGGTTGACCCTCGCGTGGTCAAGGCGCTCGTGCCGTACCTTTCGGAGAAGTTCGGCAATCCTTCGAGCGTCCACTTCTACGGGCAGGAGGCGCGCGCCGCCGTTGACCGCGCACGGCGCGAGGTGGCCGCGCTCGTCGGCGCTCGCCCGAACGAGGTCGTCTTTCTCTCAGGCGGGACGGAGGCCAACAACCTCGCCATACGCGGCATTGCCGAACAGAACGCAGACCGTGGCCGACACATCATCACTTCCTCCATCGAGCATTCATCCGTGCGCGGCATCTGCGAAGCGCTCGAACTGCGCGACTGGGAGG
>DASQLL010000225.1:0-2115 GCA_035630035.1 Pyrinomonadaceae bacterium
TGCGCCCTCTGCGCCTCTGCGGTGAATAATCCGTCCCATACACTCAATCAAAAAAAATCTCTAAGCGTCAGCTACTCGCTTCCGTAACTATCCAAAGGGTAAGCGAGGAGACGGTTATCTTTCGAGACGAAGAGCAGGCCCGCCGCTTCGTCGCTGATGAAGCGCGCGTCCGGCTCGCTCAAGGACAGCGTGCGCTCGGTCGCGCCCGTGTTGACGTTGACGCCCGCGAGGCCGTTACCGCCGCGCCTCAAGTCCGTGTAGAAATACATCCACTGTCCGCGCAGCGCGGCGAGCCGCTGCCGCCGCCACAGGAAGCGAGAGAGACGTTCGAGCTGTCGCGCCGGATCGAGCCGGTCGAGCAGTCTTTCTTCCACGTCAACCGAAGGGCGAGGCACGCTCGGATTCATCGAGACGGAAGTTTGACGCGAGCGAGAGAGAACTCCGAAGGTCGAGAACCTTTCGCGCGCCCGTTCGCGCGCGTAGTTCGACGCGAGGCTCGAAAGGTCTGGAAGCGTCGCGTGCGCGGCGAGGCCCGACCAGCGCAGAGAGCCGATTGAGCCGAGCAGTTGCGCGCCGCGAAATGCGGTCGTCGCCGCGCCGCCGTAGCGGAAGTAGAGCGAGGCCGCGCGCGTCGCGACCGCGGCCACGGTGCGAAGCAGCCCGCGTCCCGGCGGAGTGTGTCGAGCGCGCCAGACGTTTCGACCGTCGCCGACGTTGAAAGCGGCGACTTCACTCCTGCCGCCGACGACCGCCTCGCCGCGCTCGTTCAGGATGACGAAAGCCGCGCCCTCGATTTTGTGCGAGACCTTTGTGCGCCGCTTGCCGTTAGCCGCGTTAATGAAGATGAGATCGTCGCGGTCTGCGACGAGTATCGTGTCGGCGTCGGGGAGCGCGATGTTCGTGATGCCTTTGTCCGCGCCCTTGTATCGCCAGATGGTCTTTCCATTCGAGGTGTCAATCGCGCTCACGCCGTAGGGGCCGCGCTCCGTTGGCTCGCCGTCGCGCAGGCGCGTGAACCGCCCGCCCGTCCTCGCGTACAGAACGCCGCGAGCCAGAATCAACTCCGGCGCGACGCCTAAGTCTTTCGACTCCCAAGCGACTTCGCCGTCCGAGCGCGAGACGGCGCGCACGCGTCCACGGCCCGAAGCGTATATGAAGCCTTCGTCGGCGACGGGGTCGCTCTCTGTGAGCGCGAGTCCTTCTTCGTTGATGCGAAACTTCTCGCGCCTGCGCTCCTTGCCGGTGCGCGCGTCGAGCGAAGTCAGACCTTCGTAGAAAAGATACAGACGACCGTCGGCGAAGACGGGCGGGCGGTAGTTGTCGAGCGTGTAAGGAACTTCGCGGTCGTCCGCGCCGGCGAGCGCGGGCATCATCTCGACCTCGCTCTCAAGCTCGCGCTTCCAAATCTCTTTGCCCGTTGCGAGGTCGAAGACGTGCACGACGGGTTTCCGCTTGAAGCCTTCGCGCGCCTCCCCGCGCGCGTCACGCGCGAAGACGACGGCGAGCAGGTTCGTCCCTTGCTCGAAGGCCATCTGCATCACCGCGCCGCGCGCCCGCTCGCTCCGCCAGACGGCATCGCCCGTCAGGAGGTCTGCGGCCTCGATGCGCGTCTTGTCTCCCTGCTGAAGGCTCAGCAGAAGCAAGTCCGTGCCGGGCACGGGCGCGACATCCGTCTCGTCGAGCCGCGCGTTTTTGCGACGCCACATAACGTCGCCCGTCTCCGCGTCGAGTCCGTAGAGCGATTTCTCCGTGCCCGCGACGAGAACGCCCAACTCGGTCGCCTGATAAAAACGGACTCGCCCGTCCAGCCTCGCAGACCAGCGCTCGCCCGCCGCGCGCGCCACGCCGCACAGCGCGAAGGCGAAAACGAAGGCGAGCAGCCCGCCCTTCAAAAACTTTTTGCGGAAGACCCCGAACGCCGCCGTCAAAACTTCTGTTGGCATGCCGCCGATGCTATCACATCGAAACGCCCTGCGGCACAGCCGGTGGATTACTTTGCCTTCTACTTGAACACTCTGCGGGTGAGGCTCACCGCAGAGGCGCAGAGGACGCGGAGGGGGCGCAGAGAAATACTCAAGCCTCTGCGCTAACTCTGCGTCCTCTGCGCCTCTGCGG
>DASQLL010000226.1:0-4247 GCA_035630035.1 Pyrinomonadaceae bacterium
TCGCTCGAAGAGGCATGCCGCCGTACAGTCCGCACGCTCGTCGAGGACTACGGCGTCGTGTCTCTCGCGCTGATGCTTCGCGCCGACGACAGCTTCTACCCGACGTGCGTCACGGGCATCTTTGAAAAGAAGCCGCCGCGCGTCGCGCTCAAGGTGAAGGAGATTAAGCTCCTGCTCGCGGCGACGCAGGCCGATTCGATTGCCGTGCCCGCGGGCGGTCGCACTTCGTCGAAGCATGAGGACGCGGTGGAGCTGTTCCCGCTCGTCGTCGGCGAAGAGATAAAGGGCGCGCTCCTCGTCGGCGACAAGGACTTGAGCGACGAGCAGAGACAGGCGCTCGCCTCTTACAGCCGCGACATCTCGATGCCGCTCGAAGTCATGCGGCTGCGCGAAGAGCTTGAGCGGCGCGTCCGCGCGGCCACGCAGCTTCGAGCCTTCACGGAGGTTGTGAATTCCGCAAAGCCCGAAGACGCATACACAACCATTCTCCGCCACTCCGCCGAACTTCTCCATGCGGAGCGCGGCTCGCTCCTTCTCTTCGACGAGAGTGCGGGCGAGCTTTCCGTCAAAGCCGCCGTAGGCCCGCGCGCCGAAATCACTCGCGACGAACGCATAAGAATCGGCGAGGGTGTTTCGGGGGCGGTCATGAGCGAAGGAAGGCCGGCGGTCGTGCGTGATGTCTTGACAGTTCAAGGTATTCATCCTGCGCCCGCCGAGCGGAGCTACAAGACGAACTCCTTCATCAGCTACCCCATCATCATCGGCGGTCGCAAGGTCGGCGTCCTGAACGTGACGGATAAGGCGGGCGGCGGCTCTTACGACGAGTTAGACCTCGGCCTGATTGATATGATCGCGCCGCAGATGGCGCTCGCGCTCGACCGCATCGAGTGGCACAGGAAGGCGGAGCAGTTTCAGCTCCTCTCGATAACAGACCCGCTAACGTCGCTCGTCAACCGCCGCTACCTCGAAGAGCGGCTCTCCGAGGAATTGGAGCGGTCGAAGCGTCACCACTTCGCGATGAGCTTTATGATGGTGGATATTGACGACTTCAAGAGCTACAACGACACGCACGGGCATCAGGCGGGCGACCTCGCGCTTGAGATGACGGCGCAGTGCCTGAAGACCGCGCTTCGCTCCGCGGACGTTGCGGCGCGTTACGGCGGCGAGGAGTTCTGTATCTTGCTTCCGCAGTCGGGGCTGACGGAGGCGCGCGTCATTGCCGAGCGCATACGCCGCCGCATCGAGCGCACGCAGTTTCCGCACGGCAAGGCGCAGCCGACCGGGGCGGTCACGGTGAGCATCGGCATTTCTTCCTTCTCCCCCGAGCTGGACACGCCCGCGAGCATAATCTTCGCGGCGGATCAGGCTCTTTACCTTGCCAAGAGCCGCGGCAAGAACTGCGTCGAGGCATACGTGCCGAAGGCGACGAAAGGGAAGGGGCCGGAGGGCCGTACGGAGAGCTGAAGACGGATGCCCGCAAAGACCCCCAAAGCGAGGCGCATCTTAGCGCGCACCGCGCCCGAACTGTTCGTCGGGCGCGGCGAAATTTCGCGCGAGCTTGCGGCCCTAGCCTCGCCTAAGACGGGCCAGCAAAGCGTCGTTCTTCTCGCCGCGCCGCAAGCCGGCCTCTCCGAGCTGCTTCGCCAAAACTTCGACGAGCTTTTCCGCCAGCGAGGCGGCGCGACGCCCATCTACTTCGCTTTCACGCGCAGCGACCACGCGACGACGGCTGCCGCGCGTCGCTTTCTTCAGGGCTTCCTTACGCAGCTCGTCGCGCATCGCCGCGAAGACGCCACGCTCGTCGCGGCTTCGCCGACCTTGCGCGCGCTGCTCGATCTGGTTGCGCCGTCGGATTACGAGTGGGTCGAGCGACTGATTCAAACTTTCGAGCGCGCCGTCGGCGAAGGCGACGAGCGCGCGATAGTTCGCATCTGTTTCGGTGCACCGCAGCAGGCAGCCGCGCGCGGAGTTCGCACGCTTGTCATGCTCGACGACGTTCACCTCGTCGAGCGGCTTCGCGGCGAAGTCGAGCTAGGGCCGGAAGTGGCGCACGCAGCCGTGCAGTCGGGCACGCCGTTCGTGCTTGCGGGGCTGCGCCGGAGGATGCTCGATATACTGAACGGCACGGCCTCGCTCGTCGGCCTCGACAGCCTCCGCAAAATCCACCTCGACAAACTCAAGGATGCGGACGCTCGCGCGCTCGTCGAAGACCTCGCGCAGCGGCACGGCGTCGCCGTAAACGACGAGACGCGCGACCTCGTCGTGCAGCAGCTCGAATCAAGCCCCTACCTAATCACCGCGCTCGTCGAAGCCGCTAAGACCAATAACGTCGAGCTGAAAAGTTTCCGCGACTTTCAGAGCCTTTACGTTGACGAGTTGATGGGCGGGCGCGTCCACCGTCGTTTCGGAAGCGTGCTGGAAGAGATCGCCCCCTCGGTCACGAACCGGCGGAGCCTGCTGCGCGTGCTGCACGAGTCGGCCTCGAACGTCGGCGGCAAATCGCCCGTCGAGGTTTGGATGAAGCGGCTCGGCATTGATGCCGTCGAGTTCGAGCGCGTGATGCGCCTTCTGCACATGCACGAGCTTGCGAGCTTCCACGCGACGTTTGTCGAGACGACGCCGGGCCACGTCTGGCGCGACTTCCTACGCATCAGCTACCGGCTGCAAGTCGCCGCCGAGCCGCGCGCCCTCGTCGTCGCGGACACGCTCGTCGAGACTCTGAAGCGCGCGCCCCGGACGATGGCACGCCACTACAGGCGCGAGGCCGCGCTCAACCTCGGCGACCTGATGCAACGCTTCGACTTCGACCGCGTCCCGGCGAGCCTTCTGCGCTACGACCGATTCGCGCGTGTCTATCGCGGCGTCGCGCGCGACGAAGTGCTTGCAGGTCTTGAGACCGAAACCGACCTCATACGTCTCCCGCAGATCGTCCACGCCGCGAGCTGCGCGTCGTTTCACCCGCCGATGTCGCAGTTCTGCGACGAGGAGCGTTGCGCCGTCGCGCACGGCTTCGACACGACCTCCTACGCCGACGCGAACGAGGTCGTCTGGATAGCCGCCGAGGTCGAGTCGAAGCTCGAAGCCGGTCGCGCGCTGACGGAGCTTTGGCTCGACCGTCTTGAGCAGGTCGCTCACGGATGCGGCTTTGAGCGAGCGCGCTTCTGGCTCGTCTCGCGCGAGGGTTTTTCGGCGGACGCCGCCGAGCTTCTGAACGAGCGCGAGGCTTTCGGCTCGTGCCTCGAACAGCTAGAGCTTCTATCCGCGCGGCTCGCGCGCGAAGAGGGTGAGGGGGCGCGGATCGCGCCCGCGGACGAGTTCGCAATCGAGCTGCCGATGGGCGAAGACACCGAGCTGATCGCGGCGCACACGGTCGAGCAGATCGCGCGCCGTATGGAGTTTCAGCCCGAAGCCATCAACCAGATCAAGACCGCGCTCGTCGAGGCATGCATCAACGCCGCCGAGCATAGCTTAAGCACCGAGCGAAAAATCTATAACCGCTTTCGCGTCGAAGGTGATAAATTAGTCATCACTGTTTCGAGCCGGGGGCTTTCCGTCCCTATGACGGTCTACGAGAACGGCGCAGCATCAACCGACCGAAACGGTCGCGACGCGGGCGAGGGCGCGAAGGGACGCCGCGGGTGGGGCTTAAAACTCATCCGAACGCTGATGGATGTGGTAGAGTTCGACCGTGTTGACGACGGCACACGCCTCCGCATGACGAAATACCTGCACAGGTAGAAGGGAAGACCTGTCGTATGTCAGAACAACTCTCCGGCCCTACGCTGGCCGGTGTCCCTTGTGATGGCGAGATCGCGGTCGTGCGCGCCGGCGACTACGTCAACAAGCTGAGCGGCCAGCGCATCGAGCGCGAGTGTCTATTGAGGATGGAGGGCGGCTGTCGCGCGCTCGTCATAGATTTCAAAGGCACGGAGCTTGTGAACAGCATCGGCGTCTCCATCCTGCTCGGAGTCATTGACATGGCCGAGCAGGTGGGCGCGCGCCTCGTCTTCTCGAACGTCAGCCGTCACACGGTCAAGCTCTTCGAGCTTTTGGGACTGACACGACTCGTCGCGTTGGCCGAGAGCGAAGAGGCCGCGCTCGCAACCCTCAAAGAATTCTCCCCCACCCCCAGCGGACACTGAAGGCCGGTGAATGGTAAATAGTAAATGGTGAATAGATGTTGCCCTTAGCTGTGTCTTGGAAGCCACAGTTCAAGAAGCGACACTCTCAACCACCATTTACCATTT
>DASQLL010000227.1:0-9400 GCA_035630035.1 Pyrinomonadaceae bacterium
TGCGAAAAGATAAATCCCGACTCTCTAAAACCTTGGGCGTTCAGGCGCGCACGCGCCCGCCGCCGCTCCGGCTTGAAGACGTGCGGCCAGCGCCGCGGCGCATGCGCGTGCGCCTCTAGTCGCGCTATCATGGCTTCAGAACAACGAGGCACATCCGAAAGGACGAGCGAGATGGACAGAGACGACCCGGAAGGCGATGGCATGCAGACGCGCGCCATACACGCGGGCAAGAGCGCGAACCGAACGCGCGCTGTCACCCCGCCGATCTGGCAGACGACGACATTCGCCGCCGACTCATCGGAGCATTTCGCCGAGATAGCCACGGCCACGCGCCCCGCGGAGTTCTACACGCGCTACGGCAACCCTACGCACAAAGAGGTCGAGGCGACCGTCGCCTCGCTCGAAGGCGGCGAGGCCGCGCTCCTGACTTCCTCAGGCATGGGCGCGATCTTCACGACGCTCTTGAGCGCGCTGGGCGCGGGCGACCACGTCGTCGCGCAGACGAACCACTACGCGGGCACGACGACGCTGCTCGCAGAGCTACAGCGCCGCTTCCACGTAGAGGTCACGCTCGTTGACCAGACGCGCCCCGACGCCTTCGCCGAAGCCTTGAGGCCGAACACGAAAGTCATCTACACGGAGTCGCCGACGAACCCGCACATGCACATCACAGACCTGCGCGCCGTCGCCGAGATTGCGCGCGCGCGCGGCGTCACGACCGTCGTTGACAACACCTTCTCGACGCCCGTCAACCAGCGGCCTCTTGAGTTCGGCATAGACGTTGTCGTCCACAGCGCGACCAAGTACCTCGGCGGCCACTCGGACGTGACCGCCGGGTGCGTCGTCTCTTCGCGCGAGTTCATAGAGCGCGCGTGGCACTTCTCTCTGCTCGCAGGCTCGATCCTCAGCCCCTTCGACGGCTGGCTCATCCTTCGCGGCCTACGCACGTTGGGACTGCGCGTCGCGCAGCACAACCGCAACGCGCTCGCGCTCGCGCGCTTTCTCGAAACGCACGCGAAGGTCGAGCGCGTCTTCTATCCCGGCCTCGAATCGCACCCGCAGCACGAGCTTGCAAGCACGCAGATGAGCGGGTTCACGGGGATGTTGAGCGTCGAGTTGCGCGGCGGCTACGATGACGCGGAGCGTTTCATCTCGTCGCTACGCCTTGCGACCTACGCCGCGAGCCTCGGCGGGCACGAGACGCTCGTCGTGCATCCTTCGGCGATGTGGGGCGGCTACATGACCGCGGAGCAACGGCGCGAGAAGGGCCTGAGCGACGCGCTCGTCCGCGTCTCGGTCGGACTCGAAGACGAGCGAGATTTGATAGACGACTTCGCGCGCGCGCTCGACTCGTGACGGTGCGGAAGGTGGCGGGCCGCGACGCTCTGATGAAAATATCAGGATGAGTCTCGATAAGACGCTTCTGCTCACAATCGCAGTGCTTTTCGCCGCGACCTTCGTGCGCTCGGCGCTCGGCTTCGGCGACGCGCTCGTTGCGATGCCTCTGCTCGCGCTCTTGGTCGGCGTGCGCGTGGCGACGCCCGTCGTCGCGTTTGCGGCCTCGACGATTGGAATCACGATACTGCTCAGCCACTGGCGAAGCGTTGACGTGCGCGCGACGTGGCGGCTCGTCGCGGCGTCGCTCGTCGGCATCCCGTTCGGGCTTGTGCTGCTCAAGCTCGCGCCCGAAGCTTACGTCAAGGGTGCGCTCGGCGCGCTGCTGATTCTTTACGGCCTTTATAGTTTGATCGCGCCGCGGCTTCCCGCCGTTCGGAGCGACTGGCCTGCATACGTCTTCGGCTTCGTCGCGGGCGTGCTGGGCGGCGCATACAACACGAACGGGCCGCCGGTCGTCGTCTACGGCGCGCTGCGGCGCTGGCCGCCGGAACATTTTCGCGCGACGCTGCAAGGATGTTTCCTTCTGACGGGGTTGATGATTCTCGTTGGACACGGCGTGGCGGGGCTTTGGACGACGGAGGTGCTAAGGCTTTATCTCTACTCGCTGCCGGCGATACTGCTTGCCATCTACCTCGGCGCAAGGCTCAATCGTCGCATCGCGCGCGAGACGTTCAGCCGCGTCGTCTACGTCTTCCTCGTTGCTATGGGCGCGCTCTTTCTGTTTGGGTGAGTGTTGTGGAGAAAATTATTAACAGGGATGGACAGGATGGACAGGATAAATGCAAACGCAGAAGTCAGAACGCTGAACGATGAACTGAAAGATAGGTTGATATTTCAGTTCATCGTTCAGCGTTCTGACTTCTGACTTTCCTTCATCCTGTCCATCCCTGTTAAATTTCCTTTCCGAAAGGCGAGAGATGAGAAGACTGCACTACCACCGCGTTGACGTTTTCACAGACCGCGCGTTCGGCGGGAATCCTCTGGCCGTCTTCACGAACGGGCGGGGCGTCTCGACCGAGACGATGCAGGCGATTGCCAAAGAGTTCAATTTGTCGGAGACGACGTTCGTGCTGCCGCCGGACGACGCGCGGCACGACTGGCGCGTTCGCATTTTCACTCCGGGCAGCGAGCTTCCGATGGCCGGTCATCCGACCGTGGGCACTTCGTTCGTCCTCGCGCGCGAGCATCTCGTGCGGCGCGACGCGAAGGAGACGACCATCATTCTCGAAGAGGGCGTCGGCCCCGTGCCCGTCCGCGTCGAGTTCAGTAGCGGCGAGCCGGTCTTCGCGGAGATGAGCCAGCCGCTACCCACGTTCGGGCCTCGGCTCGAAGACCGACGCGCAGCAGCCGCGATGCTCTCGCTCGACGAGAATGATATTGACGACGGTCTGCCGCTCGAAGTCGTCTCGTGCGGCGTTCCCTTTCTGTACGTTCCGCTCAAAAGTCTCGACGCCGCGCACCGCGCACGCCCGCGCGCGGATTTGATGGAAGGCATGCGCGACGTGCCGCCGGGGGTTTTCGTCCTCACGCGCGAAGTGGAGGGCGAAGGCTCGACCGTCCACAGCCGTATGTTCGCGCCCGGCCTCGGCATCACCGAAGACCCCGCGACGGGCGCGGCTAGCGGCCCGCTCGGCTGTTACCTCGTCCGCTACGGCATCGTCCCGCGCGCTGCGTCCGCCGGTATCGTCAGCGAGCAGGGCATCGAGATGGGACGGCCCAGTCTCATTCACATTCGCATCGAGAGCGAGGGCGACGGCGAGATAACGGGCGTCAAGGTCGGCGGGCAATGTCATTTCGCGGGCGAGGGCTTTATCGAAGTTTGATTGCGGATTGCGGACTTCCGCGACGGGGAGAAGCGGGGACTGGGAGAAGGGGAGAAAGAAGCTGCGTTGTCAAACGTCTCCCAGTCTCCCAGTCTCCCCGTCTCCCCGTCCGCTTCTTAATCCGCAATCCGCAATCCGCAATCCGCAATCGAGAAAGAGCGACTTAAAGGAAATATAGTTTATGGCAGCGACGATCCCCGCAGGCCCGAAGGGCGGGCTGCTGATGGGCAACATGCGCGAGTTCAATCGCGACACGCTCGGCTTCATCGAGCGTTGCGCGCGCGAGTTCGGCGACATCGTTCAGGCGCGATTTCTGTACGTGCCCGCATGCTTCCTCTTTAGCCCCGATCACATCGAGTACGTTCTGGCTTCGGGCAGCAAGAATTTCATCAAGGCCGAATCGCTGCGCTCGCCCTTCTTCTCGCGGCTCGTCGGCAACGGCCTCGTGACGAGCGAGGGCGATTTCTGGCGCAGGCAGCGGCGTCTGGCGCAGCCCGCGTTTCATCGCGACCGCGTGAACGCCTACGGCGAAACGATGGTCGCGTTCACCGGGCGTATGCTCGACTCGTGGCGTGACGGCCAGACGCTCGACGCGCACGACGCGATGATGCGTCTGACGCAGGCCATCGTCGTCAAGACGCTGTTCAGCGCGGACGTGTCGGGCGAGGCCGACCGCGTGGGCGATGCCCTGCGCGTTATCGTCCACCCGTTCGCTTCGCAGGCGACGCTCAAGTGGATTTTGGACAACCGCCTGCCGACGCCCGGACACATGCGCTTCAACCGCGCCGTCAAGGAGGTTGACGACGTTATCTATGGCTTCATCGCCGAGCGGCGCGCGTCTGGCTCTGACACGGGCGACCTTCTCTCGATGCTTCTGCGCGCGCAGGACGAGGACGGGAGC
Organism: Pyrinomonadaceae bacterium; assembly: GCA_035630035.1. Lineage (GTDB taxonomy): Bacteria > Acidobacteriota > Blastocatellia > Pyrinomonadales > Pyrinomonadaceae > QHXN01. The sequence continues at coordinate 4,123 of DASQLL010000227.1, forward strand.
GTGATGACCGACAAGCAACTCCGCGACGAGGTGATGACGCTCTTCCTCGCCGGTCACGAGACGACCGCGCTCGTGCTGACGTGGGCGTGGCATCTGCTCGCAGGCAGCGCGGAGGCCGAAGAGAAGCTTGTCGCCGAGCTTGAAGAAGTGTTGGGCGGTCGCGCTCCGAGCGTCGAGGACTTGCCGCGTCTGCGTTACTGCGAGTGGATAGTCAAGGAGTCAATGCGTCTTTATCCGCCGGCCTACGCGGTCGGTCGCGAGGCCGTGCGCGATTGCGAGATAGGGGGCTACAGCGTACCGGCGGGGATGCAGATATTCGCCTTCCAGTGGGTCGTGCAACGCGACGCGCGCTGGTACGACGAACCGGAAATATTTCGCCCCGAACGCTGGCGCGAAGAGGTGGCCGCGCGGCTGCCGAAGTATGCCTACTTCCCGTTCGGCGGAGGGCCGCGCCAGTGCATAGGCAACGCGTTCGCGATGATGGAGGCCGTGCTGATACTCGCGACAGTCGCGCAGCGTTTTCGTCTGCGACGCGCCCCCGGCCATACGGTCGAGCTTCTGCCCGCGATGTCGCTCAGACCGAAGAGCGGCGTGTTGGTGAAACTGGAGAGGCGGTAAAGGAGAATGCAATAAGGGGGCGCCGAGGAGCGGCGAGGGAAATTAGCCGGGGGTGAGCAAGTCCGCGGCGAGCCGAAAGGCGAGCAGAGGACGTAGCGCAACCCCCGGAACACGTCACGAAAAGAATAATCCGCCCCGGCAGGGGCGGCGGAGTGTTCATCCGTCAATCGCATTCTTGTTGACGACGCGCGTCGTGTCCGCCGCCCCTGCCGGGGCGGGTTAATTTTTGTGCGGTGCTTTCCGGGGGCTACGCTTCGCCGTTCGCCTCCGGCTCACGGCTCTGTCTCGCCCCCGGCTAATTTCCGTCGCCGCTGCCGCGGCGAAAAAAAATATTTTCGCCCCTTCAACCTCCGCCGAAGCTCCTTAACATCAACGACTTAGCGGTCATCCGGCCTTTCCCGCTGTTCGTCCTCAAGGATTCCTCAAGTGGCCTGCCTTAAATTTGTCCTCGGATTGAACATCGGGGCATTTGCGGCCCCGCGCGTTGGACAGGAAAACATGACGCCCCAAAAAAGAGACGTGACGACCTCATCTCGGAGAAGCAGAGAGACTCACATGGTGCAGATCATCCCCGAAAAAATTACGCCGCCAACCGAACTGCCGCGCGTCTCGCGCGAGCGGTTGCTCGCCACGCTCGGCGAGAGCCTTGAGGACTGCAACTCGACGATCATTCACGGGCGCGCGGGCACGGGCAAGACGATGCTCGCGACCGACTTTGCGCGCCGGAGTCGCCGCCGCGTCGCGTGGTACAAACTCGACGCGCCCGACGGCGAGCTGTCGGTTTTCCTGCGCCACCTGTGCGCGTCAATCGCGGCCACGCGACCGGGCTTCGGCGAGAAGTTTCTCGAACGCCTCGGCAGCCGCGTAGGGCTTAGCGACGTACCGCTCGCCGTCGAGTATCTGATTTACGAGCTGCTAGAATACAGCGAGCCGCTTCTGGTCGTTATTGACGATCTGCATCTGGTTTACGATGCGGAGTGGATGGTGCCTTTCTTCCGACGATGGCTTCCGCTGCTGCCGCCGGAAGTTCACGTGATGTTGATGGGCAGAAGCCTTCCGCCGACGCCGCTCTGGCGCATGCGCTCGAAGCAGACGCTGTGCGTCGTGGACGAGTCGGCGCTCGCCTTCACGCTTGAGGAGTCGCGCCATCTGTTCGCAAGCTACGGGCTGCCCGTGGAGTATGCCCAATCGGCGCTCGCCGAGACGCGCGGGCGCGCAAGCTTGCTCGACGCGCGTGCGCGCACCGAAGGCGTCGCGGCGGAGGCCGAGCGGCTCAGCGCCTCGCGCATCGCGCGCACGACCGGACGACTCTCGCTGCGCCTCGTCGGCGCGCGGCGCAAGACTTCGATGGGCACGGGCTGAAGCGCCCCGCGTCCGTGCGCGCGGCGCACTCAACGGTCAGAGGTTAGTCTATGGCGGGGGAAACTTAACCACCGAAGACACAGAGGACACAGAGATTGCACAGAGGGATTCCGGCTCTCTGTGCATCCTCAGTGCCCTCCGTGCCTCTGTGGTGAGCTATACTCTCCGCCACACCCAAGCAGTTTTAGAAGCAACCGCGAACCATAAAGCCGACGCACCCCGCGCGCCGCATCCCGAAGGCACGGCCCTGAAACGATGAGCAACGTCCCCCATCGTCACGAGGGAAATATCCACGACACGCTGCCGCCCGGCGGCGCGGCGTCGCAGCTTCCGACCTTTTTCCTACGCACGAAGCTGCTCCCGCCGCGCCCCGCGCCGTCGCTGCTTCCGCGACCGCGTCTGACCGAGCGGCTTGAGCACAACCTCGCGCACGCCGTCACGCTCGTCACCGCGCCCGCAGGCTCAGGCAAAACGACGCTCGTCGCGGACTTCATACGCACGGGCGCGCGCCCTTTCGTCTGGTATCAGCTCGATCAAGCGGACGCCGACCCGCTCGTCTTCCTCGGCTACGTCACGCACGGCATACGCCAGCTCGTCCCCGGCTTCGGCGACGCCACGGTCTCCTACATGCACGAGGCGGCGAAAGAGCTGGCGCAAGCGCCGGAGCGCGCCGTTGACGTTCTGCTGAACGAAGTGCTCGACAGCGTCGAGCAGCAGTTCATACTCGTTCTGGACGACTACCATCACCTCGGCGCTGAAACGAGCGTCCACCGCGTCGTTGATCGCCTGCTCGCGTACCTGCCCGATCTCATACACGTCATCATCATCTCGCGCGACATGCCGCCGCTCGCGCTCTCGCGCATGCGGACGCAGGCGGCGATGGCGGTCGTTGACCGGCAGGAGCTTCTGTTCACGGACGAGGAGACGCGGGAGCTTTTCCGAAAGGTCTTCGATCTTGAATTGACGCCCGAACAGCTCGCCGAATATCGCGAGCGCACGCACGGTTGGATAACCGCGCTGCAACTCGTCCGTCAGGTGGCGCAAAGGCAGGCGCTCGCGCGCAGCGGCTTGACGGAAGCCGCGCCGCACGACCTAGTGGAAATTCTGCGCCAGTCCGAGCGCGACATCTTCGACTACTTCGCCGAAGAAGTTTTCGCGGACGAGGCGGAAGATGTGCAGCGCTTTCTTCTGCGCGTGTCGCTGCTTGAGCGCATCGAGCCTGAGGCGTCGAACAGCCTCTACCCTGAGTCGCGCGCTCTCTTGCAGTCGCTCGCGCGCCGAAACGTCTTCCTCTCGCTCGCCTCCGACGGGCGCGGCGAAGAGTATCGCCTCCACCCTCTGTTCCGCGGCTTCTTGCAGAAACGCTTTCGCGCGGAGATGGGGCGCGCTTCGGTCGCAGCCGAGCACGCGCGACTCGCAGACTATTTTCTTGAGCGCGAGCAGTGGGAGTCGGCCATGCACCACCTGCTCGCGGCGGAAGACTTCGACCGCGCCGCCGCGACGATAGCCGAGCGCGGCGGCGCTTGGATTTCGGCGGGCGCACTGGGGTCGCTCGCCGCGTTCGCCGACGCGCTGCCAACGCCCGCGCTCGAAGCGCACCCGCGCGCGCTCTCGCACCGCGCGGAAGTCGCGCGCCTTCGCGACGAGCACGACCTCGCGCAGTCGCTCTTCAATCGCGCGGCCTCGCTCCTGCACGAGCGAGGCGACGCCGAAGGCGAGGCCGAAGCCTTCCACTCGCTCGCCACAATCGCGCGCCGTCGCGGCGACTGCGAGAAAGCCTTCTCATATCTCGACCGCGCCGTGGAGCTTTCGGACGAGCGCTCGGTCGTCCGAACCAAGTGCGGCAACACGCGCGGCCTGTGCCTCGTCGCCATGGGGCAGTGGACTGAGGCCGAAGGCGAGTTTCGCGTCGCGCTGCAATCCGCCGAAGAGCGCGGCGACCGATACCACGCGCGCCTTATCGCGCACAACCTCGGCACGCCCGCCGGCATACGCGGCGACTTCGGCGAGGCTCTGCGTTGGCTCCGACGCATGCTTCGCGGCGAAGAGCGCGCCGACGCGCCGCCCGTGCCGCAGGAGGCAATCGCGCACCTCAACATCGCGCGCTGCCACCTGCACCTCGGAGGCTTCAAAGCCTGCGAAGAGAACCTCGACCGCGCGCTCGAAATCTGCCAGCTCTTCAACCTCTCGGCCTTGCGCGGCGAGATTTTCGAGTTCTACGGCAACCTCTACCGCGAGCAGCAAGACCTCGCGCGCGCCGTCGAATACTACGACCGCGCCGAGCGCGCCTACGACGACGCGGGCGTTGACGTGACGCGGACAGAGCTTTTAGAAGAGCGCGGTTTGCTCGCGCTTCAGGCCGGGGATTTGGCGGAGGCGCGCGCGCGACTCGACCGACTCGTGGCCGGGCGCGAGTACGACGAGATGGGCCGCCAGCGCGCCGTTCTTGCGCGCGCGCGCGTGCAGATCGCGCAGGGCAAGACCGAGGAGGCGCGCGGCGACCTCTATAAGGCCATCGAGCACTTCCGCGCGCACGGCATCTACTGCAACGAAGCTCCGGCGGCGATGCTGCTCGCCGTGTGCGAGCACGCGGCGGACGACGAGGCCGCGACGCTCTCGCACCTACGACGCGCGCTAGACCTCGCCGCGCGCTACGACTACGAATACTGGCTACGCGGCTGGGTCGCCACGTACCCGCACGTCTTCTCTTCGCCTCTGGCCGCGGAGCTTCTGCCCGCGGACCTTCGCGAGCAACTGCTTGCAACGACCGCGACCACTTCAGCCCCGGCGCTGCGACCTTCCGGCATCTCAATCGTCCAGCAAGCTCCGTCGGCAGACCTGTCGGTTAACATACTCGGCCCGGTTGAAGTCTACCGCGACCCCGCGCGCACATTCGCGCCCGACGCGTGGGTGACGCGCCGCGCGCGCGACATACTCTGCTTCATCGCCTCGCGCCGCCACCGGCGCGTCTCGAAGGACACGATCATAGACACCTTCTGGGGCGAGTCGGACTTCGGCTCGGTCGAGAAGAATTTCCACCCGACCATCTCGCACATACGCAAGGCGCTCAACAGCAATCAGCCTTTGAAGCAGAACTTCCTTCTCTACCGCGACGGCGACTACCAGCTCAACCCCGAGTTCTCCTACCGCATCGACACCGAGGAGTTCGACCGGCTCATCAGTGAGGGCGACGCCGCCCGCCGCGCGCGCGACGCCGAAGGCTTCGTCAGGGCTTACGAGGAGGCCGCCGCGCTCTACCGCGGCGAGTTCATGCAGGGCGGCTACGACGAGTGGGCCA
>DASQLL010000228.1:0-6204 GCA_035630035.1 Pyrinomonadaceae bacterium
CTGGAAGATTTGGGGAGCGTCAACGGAACGGTCGTCAACGACGCCGTGCGCCTCGGCCCGCGACAGCCGCGACCACTCGCCAGCGGCGACCGCCTGCGCCTCGGCGAGACGACGCTCCACTTTCTCGTTGGCTAGTCTGGAGTCTGGAGTCTGAAGTCTGGAGTCAAAACAGCAACGCTTTCATCAATCTTGACTCCAGACTTCAGACTCCAGACTCCAGACTCTTGATTATGTCCGTGCGACTCGAACAAAACAGGCCCGCCGCGCCGCCGCGCCGCGACGATGTGCGCGCGCGCGCCTCGGTGCATCGCGCCGAGTCGAACTTCGAGCGCCTGCGCGCGCCGTTCAGTCTGCGCTGCGGCGCGCTGCTGATTGACTACATCCTTTTGGTCGCGGTCTTGGCGTTTGCGACGATGCTCGCGCGCGTGTTCGGCAACGTGCGCGGCGGGAGCGTGGCGGCGCTGACCACAGGCTACGTCGGTGTCTTGGCGGTCGCGCTCCTAAACTTCGTGCTGGTCGCCGGACTCTCCGGGCGCACGCTCGGCAAGTGGGTCGCGGGACTCCGCATCGAGCGCAGGGACGGCGCATCTCTGAGTTTCGGTCGCGCGCTCCTGCGACACCTCGCCGGTTATCCTCTGACGATTTTGACGCTCGGCCTCGGCTTCCTCATCACGATCTTCGATTCGCAGGGACGCGCCCTGCACGACTGGCTCGCCGGCACAATCGTCGTGCGTAGCCGCGCGCCGCGCGCGGGCCTGCGTTAGGGGCGGCGAGCCGTGGCGGGCGAGTAGACTTTGTAGAAAGACGGATGCAAAAGTCTTGTCCTAATTGCGGCGCTGAAGCTATCCCGGGCGCGCGTTTCTGTCGCCGCTGCGGCGGGCCGATGCGCGTCGAGGGCGGCGAAGGCACGGGCGGCGTTTCGCCGCAGTCTCCGACCGTCCCGCTCCAAGACCAATCGCGCGCGACCGACGGGCTGGGCGACGAAGGCGAAGGGCGCGTCTCTGCCGACACCTCGCGCGTCGGCAAGGCCGAGCTGGAACGCATCTTGCGCTCGCAAGAGGACGCGGGGCGCAACTCGCCCGCCGCCGAAGCGACGCCCTCGCGAGCGCTCGACCCCGACGCGCACGCAGCCGTCCGCTCGCCGCACGACACGCAGCACAACGCCGGCCACACGACTGCCGCCGCGCATGACTCGGAGGCCGCCGTCGTCGCGTCGTCGGCCAGCACGAGACCCGGCACTCCCGCACCCGAACTCGACGAAGACGATTTGACCATCTCCGTCCCGCGACGTGTACAGCCGCTTGAGACGCGCGAGTCCTCCGCGGTGTTCGGGCCGGGCGCGGGCGCGTCGTCCGCCCCTTCGCAGTACACGACGCGCGTCGTGCAGGGATTAGAGACCGTGAGCGCGCCCGCGACCGAGACGCACGAGTCCGCGCCGACCGACGAGCAGGCCACGGGCGAGCAGCCGGTCGCGCAGACGAGCGCCGCGCCTTCGCCGGTCGCGCGCGCGCGTCGCAGCCGTTGGCCCATGATAGTCGCCGTCTGCGTGGGAGTCTTGCTCTTCGCGTTCGTGTTCGTGTGGCTCGGCGTGCGCTTCCTGCGCAGGCCGCCGCTGACAGACCTTTCAACGCAAGCCCCGAGCGCGCCCGCCGTCGAGGAAGCGGCGCAGCAGTTCGAGGCGAAGCTGGCGGAGGCCGAATCATTCCTCGCGCAGGGCAACATGGACGAAGCCGTCGCGCGTCTGCGCGAGGCGAACGCGCTCGACCCCGCGAACACGCGCGCTCACCGTCGCCTCGGCGAGCTTCTGCTCGCGTCGGGCGCGCGCCGCGAGGCAATCGAAGAGCTGCGCGCCGTGACGCGCAACGCGCCGGACGATTCCGCGGCGTGGCGCGGGCTTGCCGCGGCGCAGTTCGCGGAAAGCCTCTACCGCGACGCCGCCGAAAGTTACCGGCGGCTCGTCGAGCTTGTCGGCGAACAGTCGGCAGACCCGAACGACCTGCTCGCTTACGCCGACGCGCTACGTCTTTCGGGCCGCGCCGAAGAGTCGCGCGCGCTCTACGAGCGGCTCGCCGCGTCAGCGTCTGCGGACGTGGCGGCACTCGCGCGCCGTCACCTCGCGGAGCTTGCGAAGGCGCAGCCGACGCCGACGCCGACGCCGCGACCCGGCGAGACGGCGGACACGCAAACTACGGACGAAGGCGAGGTCGCTTCGACAGTGCCTCCGCCCGCGACGGCGCAGCCGCAGCCGACACCCGCGCCGACGGCCCAGCCGACGCCCGCGAGTCCCGCGCCGCCGGTCGCGTCTACGCCCGCCGAGCATTACAGGCGCGGCGTCGAGCTTTGGTCGTCGAATCGCAGCGCAGCGCTCAGCGAGTTTCGCGCCGCGGGCAACCCGGACGCGCACTACTACCTCGGCCTCTCTTACGTCGAGGGGCGCGACATGCGTTCACTCAAGCGCGCCGAGATCGTCGCCGCGCTCCAACATTTTCAGATCGCCCAGCGCGGACAGTTCGCAGGGCAGGCGCGCAACTACGCGCATCAACTTGAAAGAGAGTTCGACCGACTACGAAAGTAGTGATAAGTGATAAGTGATAAGTGATAAGAGGAAGGCAAGGCTCTTTCTCATCACTCATCACTCATCACTCATCACCATCACTTGAGCTATGTCTGAGTTAATCGTCAACTACCCCGACCGCGCGCCGGAGCGTCTGCCTCTGGGACGCCTTCGCATCACCATAGGGCGCTCGGCGCGCAACGACGTGTGCGTGCCTGATCCCTTCGCCTCGCGCGTGCACGCCGAGGTGCGTCGCGAGGGCGACCAGTACCTTCTGCAAGACCTCGGCTCGGCCAACGGCACTTACTTCAACGGCTCGAAGCTCGAATCGGTGGTCGCGCTCACGCACGGCAGTCGCATACAGATCGGCGAGACCGAGATAGTCTTTAAGGACAAGGCGACCGAGCGCGAGCTGACCGCCCCGACCTTCGAGGAAGACTTGGCGCTCCCGGAAGCGACCATCGCGTTCGACTCGGCGTCGCACACAACGTCCGGCCTTCTCGAAGCCATAGAGGGCGCGCGCACGCAGACTTCGGGGCGCTTCAACGTCGCGACAATCGTCCCGCAAAAGAAGACCGCCGTGAGCGGTGCGACAGCGGCGGCGTCGGATCAGGGCGACCTGCTCGCGCTCATCTCGAAAGTGGGCGTGACCTTGCTCGCGTCGGCAACGCTCGACGAGACGCTCCGACAGGTTGCGCGGCTCGTCTTCGACGCCGTCCCGGCGGAGCGTTGCCTCATCATGCTGCGCGAAGAGGATACGAAAGAGCTGCGCGTGCGCGCCGCGGAGATGCGCGACCAGCAGGGCAAGGTGGACGTGAGTGAGGTGCGCGTCAGCCGCACAATCGTCGAGGAGGTCGTCCGTCAGGGCCGCTCCGTTCTGACCTCGGACGCGCAGCACGACCCGCGCTTCATGTCCAGCACCGTCACGTTTCAGGGCATACGCTCCGTGCTTGCCGTGCCCTTAGGTGTGGGCGAGAGCGTCTTCGGAATGATCTACGCAGACTCGCCGCTCGCGACCTCGCGTTTTTCGGAAGACCACCTGAAGGTTCTGACGACGCTCGGCTCCGTGGCCGCCATCCGCGTCGAGAACACGCGGCTTCTGGAAGAGCACATGGAGCAGGAGCGTTACGAGCGCGAGCTGCAACTGGCGCGCGAGATTCAGCAGCGCTTTCAGCCGACCGCCCCGCCCATCGTCCCCGGCTACGAATTGCAGGGCATCAGCTTTCCCTCGTACCAGATCGGCGGCGACTACTACGACTTCATCAACTGCGCCGACGGGCGTCTGGTCGTTGCTCTGGGCGACGTGTCGGGCAAGGGGACTAGCGCGGCGCTTCTGATGTCTTCACTGCACGCCGCCGTCCACGCGCAGGTCACATTGTGCCGACCGCTCACGCAGACCATCGGCGCGGTCAACCGTTACCTTGCGGACAACACGCCCGCCAACCGCTTCGTCACGCTCTTCTACGCGGAGCTTGACCCGCTCACAGGCTCGCTCGCCTTCATCAACGCAGGCCACAACCCGCCGCTCATCGCGCACGCGGGCGGCACGATGGAGCAGTTGGCCGCGGGCGGCCTCCCGCTCGGCATCGTCCCTGACTTCGACTACCGAGAGGGGCGCACGCAGCTCCAGCCCGGCGACGTTTTAGTCTCCTACTCGGACGGCGTCACCGAGACGCAGAACCCGAAGGGCGAGGAGTTCGGCACCGCGCGCTTGCAGGAGGTCATCTCGCAGAACCTCGACCGCTCGGCGGCGGCCATCCGCGACAAGATCGAGGCGGCTCTGTCGGCCTTCGCGCAAGGCACGCCCGCCGTTGACGACATCACGCTGCTCATCGTCAAGCGCGCGAAGGTATGAGCCTGAGCGCGTTGAACGCGGCGTGAGAGCGTGCTTTAGATTGCTTCACTTGTCCGTATTGCGAGTAAGATTCACCGCGGAGACGCAGAGGGCGCAGAGGAAGCGCAGAGAGAATTCAACCCTCTGCGTGAACTCCGCGCCCTCTGCGCCTCCGCGGTGAGATGCCGCTCGCCTTACACTCAAGTGAAAATTGTTCTGGTCGCGGAAAGTTCTTGCATCCGCGGCGGGGATGGATATACTGCGCGGGTCAAAGGGCAAGTCCGAACCTCATTTTATAGGAGAGAACCGTATGCGCACGCGAGCCAACCCGCTCATCTACATCCAGAATAAGTCGGACGGGTTTCTGGAAGACGCAGAGATAATCCAGCTCACCGCCGCCGTCCAAAGGCAGGTCACTGAAGACTTCCAGCCCGTCTGGGGCGTCGGCGCGCACCTCGTCTTCGCCAAAGGGAACGTGCCGCCCGACGCCTACCAGATCAACATCTACAAGGAAGCGAAAGATGAAGAGGACAAGGATTTCTTAGGCTACCACTTCTCGCCCGAAGGCTACCCGGTGGCGAGCATTTTCGCCGAGAAGGATATGAAGAAGGACAAGACGATCAGCGACACGCTCTCGCACGAAGTTCTGGAGATGATCGTTGACCCCGCGTGCAACCTCTACGCCTACCGCCCTTCCGGCGTGGGCCGGCCCGAGCGAATCTATTTCTACGAAGTCTGCGACGCCGTCCAGTGCCAACACTACGACATTGACGGCGTCAAGGTCTGCGATTTCGTCTACCCGGAATGGTTCGAGAGCAACTGGCCGGCGGGGTCGCGCAAGTTCGATCACCTCGGCCTCCTCAAACGACCTTTTCAGATTCTGCCCGACTGCTACGCCGACATCTACGAGGCCAAGCGCGGCTCGATCACAGTCTGGGGCAGCGAGGTGAAGGAGCGCGGGCGTCACCGCTTCGACACGAGGAAGGACAAGATGAATTTCGGGAATCCCGCCTGACTCGCCGCATCTCAAGTAAGAAGGCAAAAGTAAAAAGGCAAAAGGCAAAAGAAGGAACAGGGCGCGTCCCTGTGTTCTCTTTTGCCTTTTTACTTTTACCTTCTTTCTACGCTCCGAGCTATCCTCTCCGCCGTCTTTTCGCCCACGCCGTCAACCATCTCAAGCCCGCCGCCCTCGACGAACTGGCGCAGGTCTTCGAGCGAAGAGATTTTGAACTGCTGGTAAAGCGTCGCAGCCGTCCTTATGCCGACGCCCTCCACTTCGAGCAGATCGAGAACCGTCGCGGGCGTCTCCGCCGTCAGACGCTCCCACGCCTCGAACGTGCCGCGCTGAAGCAGCTCGACGATCTTACTGCTGATGGCCTTGCCGACGCCGGGAAGCGCCTGCAATCCCTTGACGCCTTCCTCGGCTGCGATGCGCTCAAGCGGCGTCGGCCACGTCTCGATCATCTCGGCGGCGTTGCGGTACGAGCGCACGCGGAACTTGTCGTCGCCGCGAATCTCCAACACCAACGCCAGCCTTTTGAACCTGTGCGCGATCTCCTCGTTCGTCATAACACGAGTAGTCAGTAGTCAGTAGTCAGTAGCCAGTAGAAAAACCTGAGCGGCGTGCCCTTGTCGAAAATCAGGCAGCCGCTCATTAGACTACTACCGACTACTGAGAGCCTGTTTGAAAAATAGGTGACTGCCAGCCCTGCCGGGCGGGTAAGCTTTGGGTTGTGTCGAACCAACGCTACCCCTCCGACCTGACTGACAGCCAGTGGCATCTTATCAAAGGCTTACTGCCGCCGCCCAAGCCACG
>DASQLL010000229.1:0-4497 GCA_035630035.1 Pyrinomonadaceae bacterium
ATGTCAATGTGTATGAGCGAACTGACGAACGCGCCGCCCGTGGTGTTGCCGCCGAAGAGCGAGGTCAGACGCAGACGCACATCGCCCGACGTAAAAGGAGAAGTGAGAGCGCCGATCATCTGCTCGACGCGCGTGCGTCGAACGGGCTTTGCCTCCGCGTCCGTGATGCCGAGAAAGCCCGAACGGTAACGCGCGCGAAGGCCCGCTCGCTTCACCTTCACTTCGAGCGTGTTGAAGCGGCGGCGGCCTTTGTCCAACTCGAAGACGTTCTCTTCGGGTCGGAAGCCGATGAGGTAGTAGCCCTTCTGATCTTCCAGCACGCGCTGGACGCCTCCGGCGAGGTCGTTATTGTTTCTCACCAAGAAGCCGCCCGTCCCCGTGGCGAGGTACTGCAAGCCCGCCTGCGTGTCGAGGAGTCTCGTGCCGCGCTGGTTCAACTGCTCCATTACCTGCTGAGCCGAGCGACCGCTCGTGTTGTCCGCCGCGGTGAGTCCAAGCACCTGTAGGCCGCGCGCGTCCACCGTGTAGACGACCACGGAGGCGCGGTTGGCGAGGTCAATCAGGCGGCGCAGGTTGTCCATCACGCGCCAGCTCGACGAAGGGTCGCGCCGGCTAAACATCTCGAAGCCGTCCGAGAGCATGATGATGGACTTTCTGCCGGGCAGCTCCGACATTCCGCGCACGATGAAGTTCAAAGCGCCGAGCGTGCCGACCGAGAATAGTTGTTCGCGGAACTCGTCCAACTCGGCTGCGGGGTCGCGTTCGCTCGCGCCGCCCCTATCATCATCTGCTCCCCCCCGCGGGTTTTCGCCGCCGAGAGGCGCGGCCTCCAGCGGCGCGAACGCGCTGACGCCGGAGCGGCCCGAAGGATACCAGCGCACGCGCTCGATGGCGCGATAGAGTTGATTCTTGTCGGAGGTGAACTGCTGGAGCGCGCCCATCCCCGCGCTCGTCCGCATGATCGCGACCAGATCGCCGGGCTGCATCTGCTCGTCAACGAACTTCTTGAGCGCACGCCGCACTTGGGCGACGCTCTCGAAGGACGTGCCGAGGTCGTCAACGACGAGCGCGACCGTGCGGCGAACCTGTCCGGGCTTGAGGCGCGCGGGCGGGACGGGCGGCGCGCTCTTGTCAACGGGACTCCTCGCGGGCTGCGGCTGCGCGGTCGCGCCCGGCTCCGCGGAGATGAAAGAGAAGTTCGTGATCTGCTGACGTTTCCCGCCTACGAAGACCTCGAAGTCTTCGGGTTGAAGGTCTGTGACGAGCCTTCCCTGCTTGTCCGTCACGACCGCATCGAACTGCACGAGGTTCGACGTTATCTTCACAACGTCCTCGTCCGTCTCGTCCTGCGGCGTCGGACTGGGCTGCTGCGCGGCGACGCTCGCCGTAGGGTTCTGCGGCGTCACGGGCGAAGGCTGCGGCGTCTGACCGAAGGCGGGCGCGAGCAGAGAGAAGAGTAGCAGCGTGGTGAGCGAGGATTGTTTTTTCATGTTCGATTTCCCGAAGTTGGAGGAGGCTCATCGCAGAGGCGCAGAGGACGCAGAGTTAGCGCAGAGAGTTGAATTTCCTCCGCGCCCCCTCTGCGTCCTCTGCGCCTCTGCGGTGAATACATCACACACAAGTTACAAGCAAATTTTAAGAAAGCCGCAGAGCAGCGACGCAAACTACTCCACAATCTCGAAATCTATCCACTGCGTCGCGACGCGCGGGCGCTGGCCCTCCGCGGCGTCCGTGACGACGACTTGCAGAACGTACTCGCCGGGCGCTGCGTTCGGGCCGAGACTCATTCGACCGCCCGCGAGAACGCGCTTCGGGTCGGACTGCGACGCGACCGCGACGGGCATCTGCCGCCCCGCGAAGATTTCGCGCCCGTCGCGGAACAGACGCGCCTGCAAGGTCAGCCGCGGCTGTTTCGTCGCGCGGTCGGCGCGCGCGTTGTAGACGGCGAAGTTGTAGAAAAGCTCCGAGCCGCGGCTCAGGCGTCGCACTGCTGGACTCGACTGCGGGTCGTGTCGCGCCGTCGCTTTGACCGCGCCCGCGCCTTCGCTCTTGAGCTGCGACGCGGTTGCGTCGGGCGCGGGCGCGGACGGCGCTTGTGCCGCCGCGGGCAGGTCGTTGCCGGAGAGGACGAGGCCCGAAAGCGTGAGCCTGCCTTCGCCCAAGTTCGGGACTTCGATGAACTGGCTGGCCGAGCCTACGCGCTCGGTCGCCGCGTCGCGCACGGCCATGCGGAGCTGGTACGCGCCCGGCTTCGCAATCGGCACGTTGACGATGTAGTCAAAGCCCGAGCGCAAGACTTTCTCGTAGCCGGACGCTTCGACCGTCACGGTGTCCGTCCTGTCCACGCTGTCAATCGTCTGCCCCTCGTCGCCGAAGGTGACGGCCAGCACGTCTATGTCCGCCTTGTAAGAGCCGTCCGCCTGCTTCGCGAACGAAAGGTCTTTCGCGTTGATGTGCAGGAGCGAGCGCATGAAAGACCCCGACGCGTCGTTGACGAAGAGCGACGTGAGACGAACGTGGACGCCGCCCGAAAAGAAGGGCGAGACGATTGCGCCGTAGAGTTGCTCGCCGCGCGTGCGGCGCGAAGGAATGGCCTGCTCTTCGGGGACGCCGTAGAAACCGTTGCGCGTGCGAACGGAGAGGCCCGCGCGCCTGACCTTCACTTCGAGGCGATGGAAACGAAGGTTGCCGCCCTCGCGCCCGAACGTCTCCGCGTCGGGCCTGTAGCCGATGAGGTAGAAGCCCTTCTGGTCTTCGAGGACTTCGCGCACGCCTTCGGCCACGTCGTTCGTGTTGTGTATGAAGAGTCCGCCCGTCTCCGCCGCGAGATAGCTCAGCCCGTTCTGCGACTCGAAGTAGCCCGCGCGCCTATCGTCGTTCGACTGGTTGATGGCGCTCGTGGTGTTCAGGCTCGAAAGGTTGTCCTCGGAGGTCGAGCTTAAGGTCGCGAGGCCGCGCGCGTCCATCGAGTAGACGCGCACCGACGCGCGGTTGGCGAGGTCAACGAGGCGTCGCAAATTTTCCAGCACGCGGTCGCTGCGCCCGTCCTTTCGGAATATCGGGAGACTGTCGGAGAGCAGCACGACCGACTTGCGACCGGGCAGTTCTTTCAAGCCGCGCACGACGAAGTTCAAAGCGCCGAGCGTGCCCGCGGCGAAAAGCTCCTCGCGGTATCGGTCGAGCAAATCTTCCGTGCCGCGCAGGTCTGTGAAGTTGGTCGAGTCGTTCGCCTTGTCGGAATTGCCGAGCTGCGGGAGCGTCAGGCCCGCGTTGCCGCCGAGCGCGACCGCGCCCGCCGCCCCGCGGTTGGCCTCCGCGGCCTCGTCCTTCTGCGTCGGCGCGAACGCGCCCACGCCCGCGCGCCCCTGCGGATACCAGCGCAGGCGCTCGACGGCTGCGAGCAGCACGCGCTTATCAGAGCTGAACTGTTGCAACGCGCCGACGCCCGCGCTCGTGCGTATGACTGCGACAAGATCGCCCGGCTGCACACGCTCCTCGATGAATTTCTTCAGCGACGCGCGGGTGCGCGCGATGCTCTCGAACGAGAGTCCGAGGTCGTCAACGACGAGCGCGATTGTGCGACGAATCTGTTCGGGCCTGAGGCGCGCGGGCGGAATGGGCGCGGCGTCGTTTTTCTTGTCGCCGCGCGCGCGCTCCGCGTTCGTGCGGACTACAGGCTGCGACGTGTTCAGATCAACGAAGGAGAAGTTCGTTATGTCGCGCGGCTTGCCGTCAACCAAGACCTCGAAGTCTTCGGGCCGAAGGTCTGTGACGAGCCTTCCCTGCTTGTCCGTGACGACCGCGTCGAACTGCACGAGGTTCGACGTGATGCGAACGACTTCGTCTTCGTATGGGTTCGGCTGCTGCTGACTCTGCACGTCGCCCGCGGCGGGAGTCGGCGCGGTCTGCGCGAGCGCGTTCGCCTGTCCGACGAGGAGCGCGAGGGTGAGTGAAAGTTGTTTCTTCATCTTCAAAAAAATCTCAGTCTTTATTTCTCAGACCGCAATGTGTTGCGCGGCAGGTCAGTACCCGGAGCGTTAGCGACGGGGATTATGAGATTGCGGAATGCGGATTTCGGATTGCGGATTGGAAGACAGCCTGCTTCTCAACAATCCGCAATCCACAATCCGAAATCCGCAATCGGCTCACCCGGTCGCTAACGCTCCCGGTTCTGAACTGCCGGGTCGCGCGAGCGTTTCTCGCATCACGTCTGGCATTTGCGAACGGGATATGCGATGCTTCCCGAAAACAGACGGTTGCAGGAGAATTATGACAGAGCCAGTGAAAAACGGCGACCACGTTCGCGTCCATTACACAGGGCGTCTGGCGAACGGGCAGGTTTTCGACAGCTCGCGCGACGGCGAGCCTCTGGAGTTCACGGTCGGCGCGGGCGAAGTCATCCCCGGCTTCGACGAAGCACTGCGCGGCATGCGTGTCGGCGAGTCGAAGACCGTCGAGATCGAGTCTGAGGACGCATACGGCCCGCGCCGCGACGGA
>DASQLL010000230.1:0-3224 GCA_035630035.1 Pyrinomonadaceae bacterium
TCTCCGCCTACGACCCGCCCGTTCTGCCGCAGATGCCCGCGCTCCGCAACGTGCTCAAACTCAGCCCCACCTTAGCGCGCGGCTTCATGCAGCTCGCACGCCTTCAACTGCGAAGCTTCGCAGAGCCTGTCTATCGCTTTCGCGCCGAGCTTGGACTCGCGCGCGGCGGCAACCCCATACTCGAAGGGCAGCACTCGCCGACGCGTGTCCTCGCGCTCTTCTCGCGCGTCTTGGCGGAGCCGCAAGCGGATTGGCCGCCCAACACGAGCGTCACGGGCTTCTGCTTCTACGACCGGCGCGACCGCGTGGGCGATCCGCGCGGCGTCAACCCGGAGCTTCTGAAATTTCTCGACGAAGGCGAGCCGCCGATCATCTTCACGCTCGGCTCGTCCGCCGTCTGGGTGGCGGAGGATTTCTACAGCGAGTCAATCAAGGCGTCGCAGACGCTTGGCCGGCGCGCGCTGCTCCTCATCGGCGAGGAGAGAAACCGCTCCGCTACTCCGCTGCCCGAAGGCGTCGCCGCTTTCGACTACGCGCCTTACGGCGAGGTTCTGCCGCGCGCGTGCGCCGTCGTTCATCAGGGCGGCGTCGGGACTACGGGACAGAGCCTGCGCGCGGGCGTCCCCACGCTCGTCGTGCCGTTCAGCCATGACCAGTTCGACAACGGCGCGCGCGTCGCGCGAACGGGAGCGGGTCGCACGTTGCCGCGCGCAAAATACAACGCGGCGAGCGCGGCGAGAGAACTGCGTGTGATGCTCAGTAATGGGAGTTATGCTGTGCGAGCCGCCGAGGTCGGGCGACAGGTGCGAAGCGAAGACGGCGCGCGAACGGCGTGCAACTTGATCGAAGAGGTGCTGGCGGGAGGCGTGGTCAAAAACGAGTCGGCGAACTGATGAGAAGAAATTTAACAGGGATGGACAGGATAGACAGGATAAGAAAGAAATGATGAATGCGGAGCGATGAATGATGAATTAAAGGCAGCGACGCTCTCATCATTCAGCATTCCGCATTTCCTTTATCCTGTCTATCCTGTCCATCCCTGTTAATGATTCGTTCCAGCAGAAGGGCCGCGGATAAAAACTTCGGAGACTGCCGAGGAGAATTATGCTGTTAGTCATGGATGTCGGAAACACGAACACGTCGCTCGGCGTGTTCGAGGGCGAGCGGCTGGCTTGGCACTGGCGTCTGACGACGGAGAAGGCGCGCACCGTTGACGAGTACGGCATACACGCGCGCAACCTGTTCGCGTTCGCGGGCCTCGACTTCAAGGCCATCAACGCGGTCGCCATCGCGTCGGTCGTGCCGCAGCTCGACTACACCTTGAAGCGAATGTCGGAGGTCTACTTTCAACTGACGCCGCTCTTCGTGGATCACACGACCGACACGGGGCTGACCATTCTCTACGACCCGCCTTCGGACGTGGGCGCGGATCGAATCGTTGACGCAGTGGCCGCGCTGCACAAGCACGGTGCGCCGTGCATCGTCGTGGACTTCGGCACGGCCACGAACTTCGAGGTGATTGACGAGGGCGGTCGCTACCTCGGCGGCGTCATCACGCCCGGCATCTCCATCTCTACGGACGCGCTGTTCGCGAGGGCCGCGCGCCTGCCGCGCGTCGCCATCGAAAGGCCGCACAACGTCATCGGCGCTTCGACCATCGAGGCCATACAGTCCGGCCTTTATTACGGCTACGCGGGACTCGTTGACGGCATACTGCGCCGCATGATCGAGGAGCTGGGGCGTAGGCCGCGCGTCGTCTCGACCGGCGGCCTCGCGCCGCTCATCGCGACCGCCTCGGAGTTCATAGAGGTGGTTGACGAGACCTTGACGCTCGACGGTCTGCGCTTAGTTTACGAACGGAATCGCGGCGCGTCGCCCGCAGGTTGAATGTGAGTAACGGCTTTTTCACCGCAGAGGCGCAGAGAACGCAGAGGGGGCGCAGAGAAATGCTCAACCCTCTGCGCGAACTCTGCGTTCTCTGCGCCTGCGGCGGTGAGCCAATGCCCGCCCGACGCTCCTCCTCCATTGCCGCGCGAAAGGGCTTGACTAAAACGCGCTCTCTGTTCATCCTTGCTCGCACGCCTTGCGCGGTCTTTGTAGATTCTTTAATCCTGCTGCCTGTTTCTTCCGGTCAAGAACAAGTGATGAGCAACGCGGAAGCGGCGCGCGACGACGATCAAACTCCTGCGCGCGCGCGCATCAATTATTTCAACTACTTCACCGAGGTCGAGGACGCTTTCATACGCCGACGCGGCAAGCACCTTCTGCTGAGTCCGATGGACTGGGCGCTTATAGAGAGCTGGAAAGAGATGGGCGTGCCGCTGCACGTCGCGCTGCGCGGCATCGAGCGCGCCTTCGACTCGCACGCTTCGCGCCCCAGAAAGCGCAGCGTCAAGTCTTTGATGTACTGTCAGGAAGAGGTCGAGGCGCAGTTCGCCGAGTGGCTCGAAACGCAACGCGGCGCAAACACCGCGGCGACTGAAGCGGGCGAGGACGATAAGGGCGGGGCGACCGCCGTGGACGAAGGGCGCAGCCTTCCTTTCCCGCGCGCCGTCATCGCGGCGCACCTCGCGGAGAGCCACGGCGCGCTGCGTCGCGCACTCGAAGAGAGGAAGGGCAGTGCGGGCGAGGAAGAAGTTTGCGAAGCTCTCTCTCGCGCGGCCACGCGCCTCGAAGAGCTTGCGTCGGATTTCGAGCGCGCGGCGCGGCCCGACGCCGAGCAGTTGGAAAGCTCTCTCGAAGACCTCGAATCACTGCTCGACCGCGCGTTGCGCTCGTCGCTCCCGGCGGACGCGCTCGAAGATTTTCGCGCCGAGGCGGCGGAGCAGTTGCGCCCGTACCGCACGCGCATGGAGCGCGCGACATACGAGCAGACGCTCGACAATCTTACGGCGAAGGCTTTGCGCGAAGCGGCACGCGTGCCGCGCCTCAGTCTGTTTTATCTTTAGAGAAAATCCCCCGTCGGGTAAAAGGAGACTTCGGATGGCGACAATGCAAATCAAGCGCGTGGGCGTTATGTCCTACGCAAAAATCACGGCGGTGACGTGTGCCGCCTTTGGCCTTATCATCGGTGTCATCTACGGCCTGATCTTCATGATCTTCGGCGCGGCGATGATGGCAGGTTCCGGGCGCGGCTCCGCGGGCGCGGGCGCGGGCGGCATCGTCATCGGCCTGTTCGCAATGATCGGCATCCCGATCTTCTACGGCATCCTCGGCTTCATCTT
>DASQLL010000231.1:0-22223 GCA_035630035.1 Pyrinomonadaceae bacterium
CGGAAGTCCGGCCTCTGCACCCAGCCCGTGAAGAACGCCGCCTTGTTCGTCTCCAGAACCGCCTTCCATGCGTCGTCCGAAGGACTGACCACGACGTTGCGACCCATGCGCTGCCCGTCGGTCATCAACTGCTGGAAGCTCGAGATAGGCACGGGCAACTGATGCGCGCCATTGAAGGTCGAGTTGCCGGTCGCATCGCCGAAACTCGCCTTGTAAGCCTTGTAGGCGAGGAAGCTAGTTTCCTGAAACTCGATTGATAGGAAGAACGCAGCCGAGACGTTGATGCGCTTCACGTCGCGGCACGGCTGGTTCGAGCCGCACGACTCGATCTCGATCGTCCAGAAGTTGAGGCCCGGCGTGTCAGGCTCGCGGTTGAGGAAGTCCGCGTAGTGCTGCGAGACGAAGAACTGCGAGACGTCCGAGGCGTTCCCCGTGGGCGACGTGACGAACGTCGCCGACTGGTTCCAAGAAGGCGCGGAGAAGGTGCGGCTCGGCGGCGAGAACGCGGGCCCCGCACTGACCGTGTGCGTCCCCGTCGTCGAGACGAAGTTGAACGTGAATCTGCCTTGAGCGTCGGTCACGGTCGTCGCGGCCTGCGTCCCCTCAAGCGTTACCACCGCGCCCTCGATGCCTACGCCCGCGGCGTTAACGGCGCGGCCCGTGATGCTCACGGAAGTGCGCGGCTCGTCGTCGTTAAGGACGCCATTGCCGTCGCGGTCAATCGAGCGCATGCGCCCCTCGCCCACGGGCACGCCGATGAACGTAAGCTCCGCGCCCGCGCCCGCCGCGTTGAGAAGCGTCGTCAAAGTAACGGGGGCTTCCGAAAGACTATCGGGCAGGAACGTGCCGTTCGGCTGGCGCAGGAAGCTGCGTGGGCTTCCCGCGAAGAGTCCGCGCACGACGACCTCGCAGTTGCCCGCGTTGGCCTGATGCAAAAGGATTTCGATCTGGTTAGCGGGAAAATTAGGGTTAGGGTTAGTGTTAGCAAACAAACTTTTATTGCTGGCATTCACCGTAACCATCCTGCCGACGGCGGGCGGCGTGCCCGTGTCGAGCCGAAGGATCATCTGCTCCATCTCGCGACGCCAAAGGTCAGCCGTTTGCTCACTCCCGGCGCTCACAAAGTTAAACTTCGCGGCCAGTTGAAAGTTGAATATCGTGTCGAATGTGCCGTCGTGCGCGAAGCCGAAGCCGGTCATCTTTTCGCCCGGAGACTTTTCCATCCCGATCTTCTGGTAGAGGCCGCGTAGCTGCGGGACTTTGACGGACTGCGTGTCCACCAACTTATCCTTCGGGACGATCCTGTTGTCCGTCCCCGCCCCGAAGTTCGTCACGATGTGACACTGGTTGCAACTGACGACGTTGCCGTCGAGCGGGAAGGCGCTGAAGAAGCCGAAGCCCCCGGTCTGCTGAACGGGCGGGCGGTTCGGAAACTCGTTCGGGTTCGGCGGGTACGAGAGCGAGCGAAGGAACTCTTTGAAGGCAGCCATCTCCCCCGCGTCGAGCTGGCGCGGGCCGCCGAGGAGCGACGTGAACGCGCCGTTGAAGTTTTCTATCCCCGCGCGGTCGCCGCGCCAGTGGAAAGGCTCGTTGCCGATGATGCCTCGAAAGCTCTGCGTCATCATCGGCCCCTTCATAGGGTGCAGGCTGTCCGCGCCCGTGATGGCGGGCGGGCTTCCGCCGTTAAGCCCGGCGGGGAAGAAGGTCGCGACGTTGTCAACCGACCCTTGCGGGTTGCCCAAGTCCCAGACCATCCCGTCGCGATGGCCGCCGAGGTGGCAGCTCGCGCACGAGACAGTGCCGTGCGACGAAAAATTCGTCGCGTCGTAGAGGAAGCGGCGACCGACGCGCACCGAGTCCGGCTCAGGGTTGAAGCCTATGGCTAAGACCGCCGTCTGCGACTTCGAGGCCGTGTCCACGACGCTTAACGTCTCGTCGAAGCGGTTGAGAACGTAGAGCCGCTGCCGCGCGTCGTCAACGGCGAGTCCGGTCGGCCCCTGCCCCACGCCGATGCGGCTCTGCACCGCGCCGTCCGACGAAAGCACGCCGACTCGGTTCGAGCTTGTCGCGGCCACGTAGAACGTGCCGTCCGCGGCGCGCGCGATGTCCGCGGGCATAGCGAGACTCTGCGCGCGCACGTCGTCGGAGCCGTTGGGGTTGTTGATGAAGTCAACGTGTGGGTTCAAGTCGGACGCGCCGACGATTGTGGGCGCAGTGCCCGCCGGTGCGTTGAGGACGGAGACGCGGCTTGCCTGAAAACGCCCGCGCAGGTTCGGCTCGAAGCGCACCTGATTGATGTCTTCGAGGTTGGCGACGAGGATGCGCTGCGCCACGGGGTCGAACGTCATGTTGCCGACGTGCGTACCTATGCCGCGCACCTGCGCGCTTAACGAAGACGGCAGACTCGCGCCCGACGCGTCAATCACCGCGAGGTCAATGTCGGCGAGCGTGTAGGGAACCGCCGAGTTCCAGTTCCGATTCATCTCGTCCACCCATTGCGAATTGATGAACTTGACGATGAGGCTGGTGTTCGGCGGCGCTGGCAAGCCCGGCGCGAGCGGAGGGTTCGGCGGCGGCAGTCCGCCGTTGGCGCTGACGACTTTCTCCGGCACGATTGTCGTCTGGTTGCCCGACTCGAAGACCGAGACGAAGACGCGCGAGCCGTCGGCGCTGCGCGCGAGAGCGCGCGGCTGCTTGCCGAAGATCGGAATTACCACCGGGGCGGCGGTCTGGTTGTTAGGGTCTATGACCTTGACGACGCCGCTCCCGCCCGTGATCTGTGAGAAGCTGACTGTCTGTAGCCCGCCGCCCGAAACGCAGACGAAGGCCATCTCGCGCTGGGAGCCTGCGAACAGAATGTCGGTCGGCTCGTCGCCCACGTCAATCGTGCGCGTGACGTTGCCCGTCGAAAGATCAACGATGCTCACGGAGTCCGAGAGCCAGTTGACGACCCACGCCTCGCGGTTGTTACGCGCGGCGACGCTCACAGGCTCAAGCCCTACGGGTATCTCCGCCGTCAGCACGGGCGAGCCTGAAGATAACTGAAAGACCGACAGAGTAGCGTTCGGCGAGTTGACCGCGAGCAGGCGCTTGCCGTCGGGCGTCAGTGCCAGAGGATGCACCTGCGGACTCTCGAAATTTTTTACGATGCTCGCGGCGGGCGCGGGGTCGGAGTTGAAGGTTTGCGCCGAAGCGCCTTGCATCCCTCGCCCCCACGCGAGCCACGTTGCGGCGAGCGCGAAGGCCAGAGCGATTGACAATATTTTACGGGAACGTCGGGGGACGGAGGATAGGGGCAGCATGGGGTTTGCCTTTCTTCTTACGGCCCGAGGGCCGCGACGAGGGTCGAGGGAAAGGGAAGATTTCGCTGAAATCTGCTCTAAGACGCCTGAAATATGATTCCTTATAGAGTGGTGAAAAGTTTCAATTCATTTCCGGTGCGACGTTGAAAGGTTTAGTCGCTCGCGGCTTGAAGTCGTGCGCGCGCGCCCGCGGTGGGCAGCGTGATGCGGAACTTCGTGCCGCGACCGGGCGCGCTCTCGACCGAGATGTGGCCCGAATGCTCCTGAACGATGCCGTAGCTGACGGCGAGGCCGAGGCCCGTGCCGCGCCCGACGCCTTTGGTCGTGAAGAACGGATCGTATATGCGCGCGACGTTTTCGGGCGCGATACCTATCCCGGTGTCGGCGACCTCGACAGTGACCGTGTCGTGCTCGTCCGCGGAGGTGCGGAGCAGGACGCTGCCGCCGTCAGGTATGGCGTCGCGCGCGTTCAGGAGCAGGTTCGTGAAGACCTGCTGGAGCTTGCCCGCGTTGCCGTAGACGCGCGGCAAATCTTCCGCGTACTCGCGCCCAAGCTCGATGCGGCTGTGGCGCAACTGAGGCTCAAGCAGTTGCAGAGTGTCGTCCAAGACGCGGTTTAAGTCAACGTCCGCGAACTCTGTGACGCCGCCCGTGCGCGAAAAGTTTAAAAGATTGTTGACGATGCCTGTGGCGCGGTCGGTCTGCCGCCGAATCTTTTGCAGGAGCGCGTGCTTCGGGTCGGCCTCGGCGAGCATTCCGAGAAGCATCTGCGTGTAAGAAGAGACGCCCGTCAGCGGCGTGTTTATCTCGTGCGCGACGCCCGCCGCGAGAAGGCCGATTGAAGAGAGCTTTTCGCGCTGCTGCAACTGCTCTTCGAGGCGCATGCGCGAGGTCACGTCTTCGAGGACGACGAGCGCGCCGTTGTGCACGGTCGCGTCGGAGCGCTTCAGGGGCGAGAGCGCGATGTTGAGTATGAGCGTGCGGCCCTTGCGCGTCGCCGTGTGGAGCTTGTAGATATTGCGAAGCTCCGACATCTCCCAGCCCTGACCTCGCAGCGCCTGACTGAGCGTTTCGGCGAAGTCCTCCGCGAAGAGGTCTTCGACGCGCTGGCCCGTCGCCTCGTCTCGCCGCAGGCCGAGCATGTCTTCGAGCGCGGAGTTGCAGGCCGTGACGCGCCCCTCGGAGTCGGCTGTAAGGATGCCGACGTTGATAGACTCGACGATGGACTCGTTGAACTCCTTGAGCAGCGCAAGCTCCTCGGCGCGCTCTTTCTGCTCCTGATAGAGAAGGCTGTTCTCGATTGCGACGGCGACGTAGCCAGAGACGGTGCGAAGGATTTCGAGGTCTTCCGAAGAGAGCAGCGCGCCGCCCGTCGAGCGGCCCAAGCCTATGACGGCGACCATCCGCCCGCGCACGACGCAAGGCACGTAGTAGTGGAGCGCGCGGCGCACGAAGCCGTTCGTCTCAGGCATGTCGAGGCCGTCGGCGCGGACGATGCCGTCTTCAGCCGAGCGCGTGCGGATCATCTCGCGGAAGTCGGGCGGGACGAGAACAGCGTTGGCGAGTCCGGCGACGCGCGCCACGCGGTAGCCGCTCGCATCGCGCGCGTCCTCGATGAAGATGGCGATGCGCTCGACGCCGAGGACTTGTTGAAGCCGGCTGACGAGCGCGTCCAAAAGCGGTTCGAGCGAAGTGGTCGCCGAGAGCGTGCGCCCGAAGTCGAGCAGCCCGGCGCGCAGGTCATAACGCTCGCCGTAGAAGAAGCGGTCTATCTGCTCTTGAAGGAAGTTCTTCAAGGGCGCTGCGGTCATAACGATGACGGACATCGCCGCGACCGCGATGATGACGCGCATCGAGACGACGCCCGGCGTGATGACCTCGCCGCCGAACGCGTACAGGCCCGCGACGTAGACGACCGAGCCGATCATCAAGGCGATTGCAAGCGTCGTCAGGACGTAGACCGCCGTGCGGCGCACGACCATGTCAACGTCCATCAGGCGATAGCGCACGACCGAGTTTCCGAACGTGAGCGGGATGAGCGCGAGCGGCACGATGGCCGCGCCCGTCATCCAACGCCGCGCCGTCTCGCTCAGCAGTTGATCGTCGCTGCCGCTGCCGAACAGATACCCCGCGGCGTAGAACAGCGTGAACGGCGTGATGGCGAGCGCCGAACCCCACACGACCCACTTGAGCTGTTGCCGCACGATGGCCGACTCGCTTTTGAGGAATCGGTAGACGAACAGCGTCGCGCCCGCCACGAGCGAGATCGAAAGCAGCGCAAGCTCCGCCATCCAAAGTCGCGCGCTAAAGCTCGGCGGGAAGAGCGTCGTCAGCGACGCGAGCCTCGGAAACACCGAGGGCAGAAGGAAGACGGCGTTCAAAGCGACGAGCGCGAGCGCCGGGGCGTAGAGCAGATAGACGAGCCACGGCCTTCGCTCGGAGAGCTTGTATCGGACAGGATAGATCGAGCAGAAGTGCAGGAAGATGGGCGCGAAGAGGATGAACGCGGCGTTGTCGAGGAAGTATATGCCGAGGTCGAGGTCTTCGTAAGCGCCGTAGGGCTTGTAGAAGTGGAAGACGAACGCGACCAGACAGAGCGCGGCGAAGTGCAGCACGAAGGGCGTGCGCCCGCCCTGCTTGAAGAAGACGAAGAGGCCGACGAGCAGGTAGACGACGCCCACGAGGTTTATCAGTATGTCCTGCGTCGCCCAGACCTGCGCGGGCGTCAGGTTCTCGATGTATGCGTAGTAGTAACGCGTCTCTTCGGGGTTCGACGGACGCTCGATGAGGTAGCGTACGCCGCCGCCGACCTTCGCCTCTTCGAGAAAGATTTGCACGTCGGAGGCCGAGACGACGGCGTCGGGCTTCTGCTGCTCGCCGATGGCGAGAAGGCGGTCGCCCGGCATGATGCCGAAGACGCCTTTGCGCCCCGCGGCGGAGTTCTTCTCGACCGACGCGGCGACGACGCCCTGCGGCGTGTCCACCCACTCGACGCCGTCCGTGGGAGGAGGCGTGTGCGTCAGCCTCTGCGCGAAGTTGAGCGTGCCGGCAGCGACGAGTACCGCTGCCAGTATCAGCAGCGCCCACCCTCGCGTCGTCAGCACGGAACTCTTCATCGCAATCTCACATGGAAAACTGTTTCGTTTGACTCTTGAGAACCGCCGGCCTTGAGCGGCCTTATGGTTTGGCGGCTTCAAAACGCTGAAGCCTGCGTAATCAAAAGTTTGGAAGCAAGCCGTATTCCAACTTTCGCGGCAGCCGCACTTGCGCGCGCGACCTCCCGGCGTCGCCCGCCGCCGAGTCGCCCGATAGCCTGTACTTGCGCGCGGTTAAAGGGCGCGGGCCGGTAAAGTCAGCCGATTCGCGGCCCACAGCGCGGCCAGCAGGGGCTATTCAGAATTTCGTAGCATCTCCGAAAATTCGGATGAAGGCCCGATGCATGAAACCCCGCGCTCGGTGATGGGCCGTGAGAGCGCGGGGATTTTTGCTTTGATATAAAGCGCTTTTGAGCTGAGTGAAGTGCGGGTAAGACTCACCGCAGAGGCGCAGAGGACGCGGAGGAGGCGCAGAGGCTTGAGCAGCACACAAGACTCTGCGCTCCCTCTGCGTTCTCTGCGCCTCTGCGGTGAATCTGACTTCCCATACACTCAATCTAAATTATTCGGCGACGCGAGCAGATAAGGCCGCGCTCTCATGCTCTAGAACCTGACCGAAATTCCGCCGCGCAAGGTTCGTCGCAGCGCGCCCAGAGAGATTTGTCCGCCGTCGCCGTCCTCGACGCGCGTCAGTGTGTCGAGTAGATTGGTCGCGTCAATCGTCGCGAGCGCGCGCACCGGGAGTCCGAAGTTCGGAAGCTTCTGCGTGACGAGGATGCTCAAAGATGGGTCGTAGACGGCGAGCCGTCCGGCGAACGGGTCAATGGCGAAGACCGAGGCGCTGGGCGAGAAGCGAAGCACCGTGCGAACGTTCGTCCCGTCCGTCACGTTCGCGTCGAGCTGCGCGGCGGCGGTCTGGAAGAATGCGCTCTGGAAGAACTGTTCCGGGCTGGCGATTCCTTCCGCCGAGAGCTGCTGGCCGCGCCCGAAGGCGTAGGCGGCGGACGCTTTCAGACGCTCGCTGACGCGGCGCGTGTAGACGATGCGAACCCCCTGCGCGCCGCCCTGCTGGTTGGCGATGTTAAGGAGCGCCGCGTTGCCCGAATCGCTGAGGGCGTCGGCGGGCGCGCTCAGGAGTCCTACGCCGCGACCGTTCACGGTGTCGAAGAATGCGACGGCCTCGATGCTTGAGCTTTCGTCGAGGATGCGCTCGACGCCGAACTCAAGGCGCTGGCTGCGCTCCATGACGGCCCGCCCGTCCACGAAGGCGACGGCCTGCGTCGAGTTCTCTTTGAAGACGACCTGCCCGTCCTCAAACTCGACTCCGTCCGTGCGCGTCGCGGCGTCCGTGCCGGGCGAGAACGATGCGTGAATGCGCGTGCGTGCGTTGGCGTCGAAGGCGACGCCGAGTCGCGGCGTCAGAGATTGAGCGCCGCCCGCGCCCATGAAGCGCGAGTAGTCGAAGCCCATCACGACGACGACGCCTTCGCGCACGACCCACTCGTCAACGGCGCGGACGGACAACTGTCCGAGCTTATCTTCGCGCGCGCCGCCCAATCCAAGCGTCGCGCCGGACGCGCTCGTCTCTTCCCTCGGCGCAATGGACAGACGCGCGCCTCCGAGCGTCGCGCTCAGGCGATGTCGCGCGCCCGCGCGTATGCGCGCCGTCGCTTCCAGACGCTCGAACTCGCCGAGCTGCCCCGCGAAGATCATTTCCACTTGACGGTTGACGGGCACGGCGACTGCGAAGTTCAGTCCCGCGTAAGAGCCTGCGCGCGTCGCGGAGTCTGCGAAGAAGGTCTCGACGTAGCCTTGCGGACGAGTCCGCGCGGCCCTTTTCTCGTCGTCCGTAGAGTCCGTGGTCGCGGAGTCTCCGAGTCCGGCGGTCTCGTCGGCCAACTGTTCGTCGTCGGCCATCTCTTCGAGAACCTTTCGGACTGTCTCGTCTTCCGCGTCGCCCGCGTTGAAGATCGTGCGGCGAGTTTGAGAAGCGCGTATGCGGAACTTGGGATCGTTGCGGTCGGCGCGGCGTTCGGGCGCGGTGCGTCCCTCGCCCGCGGGCTGTAGGTTGAAGCGGTATACAAGCTCGGTCGAAGGGCCGACCTGCACGGACGAAAAAGTCGCGGGCGTGAATCCGTCCGCGAGCGCGCGTATCAGATAGCGGCCCGGCGTGACGCGCGCGACGAAGCTGCCGTCCGCCGCGCTCTTGGTCTCCTTGACGACCTCGTTGAAGCCGTCGCGCAGAACCTTCACGAGCGCGCCCACGACGGGCTTACCCCTGCTGTCGAGGACTGTGCCGCTGATCGTGCCCAAGCCGCTCCGGCGGGAGCCATTGCCCGTCGCCCCAGCCGCGAAGACTTGCGGCGCGAGCGCGTCGCCTAGGGCGAGCGCCGTCAGAAGCAGAAGGCCGATGCGCCAGTGTGTATTTCTCATTTTCAGCAAAACCTCCGGGCGCGTGCTGCCCGGCCTTCCGCGCGTGCGGTCGGCCCGGCTCAAGCGTTCCCTTCAACTTTCACTGTGTCCAAGGGCGGCGTCCGGGCGAGGGTCGAAGCTGTCTGGGTGTGCGGCTTCAAACCCGGCGTCTAATCAGAGCGACACGTCTTTAGGCGTAAACCCCTCGTGTCCAACCGCTTTAGTGCGGAGTGAGCATTTTCCGTCACGCCGCGAGACCTGTCAAGCAGGTCGGACTCTAAAATTGCGCCTTGCTGGGGGCTGTGATGCGGCCCGAGGGCGGGTTGGTTTGCCCGGCCATAGCGCGCATGTTACGATGCCGGGTCAATAATTCAAGACGCCCGCGGCGTCCCAGCCGAGAGGTTTCCCGAAAACTTTCCGAAGTAATGAGCGAACAAGTTCAGGTTACGAGGCTTCCAGACGGGCTGACCGTCCTTACAGAGCAGATGCCCGGTTTACGCTCGGTGACGGTGGGCATCTGGGTCAGGCGCGGGTCGCGCCACGAGGCGGCGGACTGGAACGGCGTCTGCCACTTCATCGAGCACGCCGTCTTCAAAGGCACGACGCGGCGCACCGCTTTAGACATCGCCGTCGAGTCAGACCGCCTCGGCGGCCACTTCGACGCCTACACGACGCACGAGCTGACGGGCTTTTCGATGAAGGTCGTTGACACCGCGCTCGCGCAGGCGTTCGACCTGCTCTCGGACATGCTCGCGCGCCCGAAGTTTGACGAGGAAGAGCTGAGGCGCGAGCAGCGCGTCATCATCGAAGAGATGAAGATGGTCGAGGACACGCCCGACGAGTTCCTTGCGGAAATCTTCACCGCCGCGTACTTCCCCGAACATCCTCTGGGCCGGCCCATCGAAGGCACAGCCGACACGGTCTCGACCTTCGGCCACGAGCGCACGGCGGAGTTTCACGCGCGCGCATACGCGCCACGCAACCTCGTCGTCGCAGCCGCCGGAAACGTGAGTCACGAACATCTCGTCGAGCTGGCCGCGCGAGCCTTCGCCGGGAGCGAGACGGACGCCGTGCTTCATTCGGAAAACGCAGACGGCGATGCGCCGCATCCAGCCGCGCCCATACTCATCCGGCGCAAGAAGGAGCTTGAGCAGGCGCACCTGATCGTCGCCGCGCCCTTCCCTTCGGCGCGCGACGAAGACCGATACGCGGCGAGTCTTTTAAGCTCGGTCATCGGCGGCGGCACAAGCTCGCGCTTGTGGCAGCAGGTGCGCGAGGAGCGCGGCCTCGCATACTCGGTCGGCGCGGCGGGGAGCCATTTTACAGACGCGGGCATCTTTCAAATCTACGCGGGCACTTCGCCCGAACACCTCGACGAAGTTTTAGACCTCGCGCTCACGGAGATGCGCCGCGTCTTGCGCGAGCCGGTCAGCGAGGACGAGTTGCGGCTCGTGAAAGATCAGTCGGTCTCGTCCATCCTGCTCGGACTAGAGTCCACGAGCGCGAGGGCGAGCGCGCTCGCGCGTCAGGAGATAGTCCACGGTCGCCGCATCTCGCCCGACGAGATCATCGAGCGCGTCGAGCGCGTCACGCCCGAAGACATGCGCCGCGTCGCCTCAGAGTTCTTCCGCACGGACGCGCTCGCGCTCGCCGCTCTGGGCGACCTCAACGGCTTCAAGGTTGACCGCGCGCGTCTGGAAGTTTAAAAGCCGTGACGGAAAAGCTGTTAGCTATTAGCCATTGGCTGTTAGCTTCGAGCCAAAAGTAAACGAACGGAGTTTCAAATTATCAGCGGCATCACGCCCGACGGCGACTGCCGTGAGCTAAAAGCTAATGGCTAACAGCTAACAGCTTTTTGGAGTCTGCCGGTGAAGGCTTTCAACTGCCCACAGTGCGGCGCGACGCTGGAATACGAGCGCATCACCACCAACACCGTCAGATGCCACTACTGTAACTCGATGGTCATCGTGCCCGCCGAGCTGCGCCCCGCGCCGACGCCTCCGCGCACAGAGCATAAGCCGCGTACTTCGTATCGAGACGAGCAATCCAACAAAGCTGTTCCGGTTATCATCGCCGCCGTCGTCATCATCGGAGGCATCGTGTTGCTCGTCGCCTTGCTCGGTCGCTCGTCGAATAAGCCGCGCGCAATCGGCTCGTTCCCGACTTACACGCCGCGCCCCTTCCCGACGCCCACGCCGACGCCGAAGCCTGACGGCTACAGCGTCGCCTTCACGTTCGGCGGCGAAGGCACAGGGCCGGGCTTTTTCAAGGACGAGGTACGCGTCGCCGTTGACGGCGAGGGGCGCATATACGTCTCCGACGAAACGCGGCGCGTGCAGAGGTTCGACGCGTCGGGTAAGTTCCTAAGCACTTGGAACATCCCCGCCGAGACGCGGTGGTACGCCAAACTCAAAGACGGGCCGCGCAAGCTTCTGGCGGGCGGCGGCTCGCCGAACCTCTTCGCCGTTCTTGCAGGCGTGGTCGTCAAATTCGACG
Organism: Pyrinomonadaceae bacterium; assembly: GCA_035630035.1. GTDB lineage: Bacteria > Acidobacteriota > Blastocatellia > Pyrinomonadales > Pyrinomonadaceae > QHXN01. The sequence continues at coordinate 11,306 of DASQLL010000231.1, forward strand.
CCGAGACGGGCGAAGCGCTCGGCGCGGCGCACGGCTCCGACTACATACACGACGCGGCGCTTTTGCCCGACGGCGGCTTTCTCATCGTCTCGCAAAAAGGGGACGACGACGAGCTTGTACGGCTGGGCGGCGACGGTCGCGCCGCGCGCCGCACGCACCGCTTCGTAAGCTCTCTGCTCGACAAGCAGCTTGAGGTCGAGGCGCTGCGCGTCGCGGCGGACGGGGTGGGCAACACCTTCGCGTTCTACGCAATCGGCGGCGTCGCGGGCGAGCATTGGTACGACGACGACGACATCGCCGTCTTCAAGTTCACTCCCGAAGGAAAATACGTCACGCGCTTCGGCGGCCAAGGCCAAGAGCCGGGACAGTACGGCCCGCCCACGTTTATTGCCGCTGACAACGTGAGCCGTGTCTATGTCGGCGAGTCGTTCCACAAAATACACGTCTTCGCAGCCGACGGGCGATTCGTTCGGACGATTCAAGCCCCGCACGCGGTCGAGGCGCTCTCCTTCGACTCGCAAAACAATCTCTACGTCGCGGGCGGAAACAAAGTCTCGAAACTCGTGCTGGACAAGTAAGCACGGTAAAATGAGGGAGCTGTTAGCTGTTAGCTTTTAGCTAAAGACAGGGAACAGGCATTTGGAATTATTAACGACGATTCACCCGGCGGCGACTGCCGTGAGCTAACAGCTAACAGCTACTATCACATTCATGCGACTGACGGTCTTAGGAAGCGGCTCGACGGGAAACGCGGTGCTCATCTGCGCGGGGGAGACGCGCGTGCTTGTTGACGCGGGCCTGAGCGCGAAGGAGACCGTAAGGCGGCTCGCGCTCGTCGGCGAGGACGCGTGCAAGCTCGACGGCGTAATCATCACGCACGAGCACGGCGACCACGCGGGCGGCCTGCGCGTTCTGCTCAAAAGTCTTGAGTGTCCCGTCTACACTTCGGGCGAGACGCGCGACGCGTACGTCCGCGAGAAGTCGCGCAACTCGAACGAGCCGAAAAAACGCGCCGAGGCTTTGCGCGACCGCGTCGTGGAGATTTCATCGAGCGAAGACTTTCGCATCGGCGAGATAGACTTTCATCCCTTCACAGTCCCGCACGACGCCGTTGACAACTTCGGCTTCACGGCGACGCACGACGGCGTGCGCGTCGCGACCTTGATGGACTTCGGCTGCATTACGACGCTCGTCGCCGAACGGCTGCGCGGGTGCGCCGCAATCGTCATCGAGTCGAACCACAGCCGCGACATGCTCAAGGCGTGCGAGGTCTACCCGTGGGAGCTGAAGCAGCGCATCCTTTCGCGCACGGGGCATCTGTCGAACGAGGACGTTGCCACGTGGCTTCGCGACGACTTCGACGGCTCGGCGGATCACATCGTTCTGGCGCACCTGTCGCAGCGCGCGAACAACCCCGACCTCGCGAAGTTCACCGCCGAGTCGGCCCTGCGCGAGCGCGGCGGGCTTTTCCAGACGACGACCCGAATCACGCTCTCGCACCACAAAGAGCCGACGCCGTGGATCGAGTTATGAAGAAGGCAGAAGGCAGAAGGCAGAAGGCAGTCAGGAGCATATCCTCTCCGACGTTTTGCCATCCGATTAAACTAAATCGGCTGAGGAAAGAACTCCACTGCCTTCTTCTTTCTGCCTTCTGCCTTCTGCCTTCTGCCTTCTTCGCGGGCTGCGCCGTGGACGAGCGGCGCAACGTCCCCGCGGGCGCGCAGGCCACGGTCGAGCGCGTGACCGAAGACATAGCCGCGGGGCGCGACGCAAAAGTTTACGAGGAGGCAGCCAGTGAGTGGCGCGCAGCCGTGAGCGCGGACGAGAACGAACGGATTCTCTCTCGCGTGCGCGAGCGTCTGGGGCGCGTCGAGAACCGCGCGCTGCACACGGGGCGTGAGCAACAGAGCGCGAGCGCGCCGCTCTCAGGCCACACGCTTGAGCTTGTCTACAACACGCGCTTCGAGCGCGGCGAGGCGATGGAGCGATTCACGCTCTTAGAGCGCGACGGCGGCTGGCTGCTCGCGGGCTATTCGGTCTCCTCGGACACGCTGAAATGAGTTCAAAGTTCAAAGTTCAAGGTTCAAAGTTGGCGACCTTGAACTTTGAACCTTGAACTTTGAACTTTGAACCATGATTGAACGTTACACATTGCCCGAAATGGGCGCGCTCTGGTCGGAGCAGAATAAATTTCAGAAGTGGCTCGACGTTGAAATCGCCGTGTGCGAAGTTCACGCCGAGATGGGGACTGTGCCGCGCGAGGCGGTCGAAGAGATTAAAAGTAAGGCCGCCTTCAACGTCGAGCGCATACGCGAGATCGAGCGGACGACCGACCACGACGTTATCGCCTTCACGACCGCGCTGGCCGAAAGCATCGGCGAGGCGTCGCGCTTCGTGCATTACGGCCTCACGTCGTCGGACGTTGTTGACACCGCGAACGCGCTTCTGCTGCGCGACGCGTGCGATCTTCTGCTGCAAAAAATTGACGCGCTCGCGGACGTTTTGAAGCGTCGCGCGTTCGAGTTCCGGCTCACGCCGCAGGTCGGACGCACGCACGGCATCCACGCCGAGCCGACATCGTTCGGCCTCACCTTCGCGCTCTGGTACGACGAGACGCGGCGCAACCGCGTGCGGGTTGAGCGCGCGCGCGAAGCCGTGGCGACGGGAAAGATAAGCGGCGCGGTCGGCGCGTTCGCGCACCTCGACCCGGAGGTTGAAGAGCGAGTCTGCGCGCGTCTCGGTTTGAAGGCCGCGCCCGTCTCGACGCAGGTCATACAGCGCGACATCTACGCCGAATATCTTGCGACGCTCGCCGTCGTCGCTTCGTCGCTCGACCGTGTAGCTTTGCAGATTCGCCACTGGCAGCGAACCGAGGTGCGCGAGGCCGAGGAGCGTTTCAAGAAGGGGCAGAAGGGGTCGTCGGCGATGCCGCACAAGCGCAACCCGATTTTGTCGGAGCGCATCTGCGGCATGGCGCGTCTGCTTCGCGGCTACGCGGTCGTCGGCTTCGAGAACGTCGCGCTCTGGCACGAGCGCGACATCTCGCACTCTTCGGCGGAGCGCGTCGTACTGCCCGACGCTTCAATCGCGCTCGACTACATGCTCGCGAAAGCGGCGTCGCTCATAGACACTTTGGTCGTTTATCCTGAGCGCATGCTTGAGAACTTGAACGCGACGCGCGGGTTGGTCTTTAGCGGCCAGCTCCTGCTCGCCTTGACGCGCGCGGGAGTGTCGCGCGAGCAGGCTTACGAGTGGACGCAGCGCAGCGCGATGAAGACTTGGGACGAGGGCGGCGAGTTCCGCGCGCACGCGCACGCCGACGCAGACATCTCTTCAAAGCTCACAAGTGAAGAGATCGAGCGCGCCTTCTCGCTCGAAGGCTACATGCGAAACGTTGACGCGGTGTTCGCGCGCGTCTTTAGAGACTCGCCGGTCGGCGGCCCGTAAGGTGTCGAGCGCGAGGCGCGCGCAGGAGATGTCGCGCGCAAGACGCGTTAGGTTGAGAGATTCCTTGTCGAACGACTCTTTGAGATTCGTGTCCGCCGCGTCGGTGTCGCTCGAAGAGTACGCCGACGCGCTCACGGCGGCGTTCCGCGGCTATCAGTTCCCGATGGTTTTGGATGTCGCGCTGCTCGCGCGAAAGGTTCGGCTTGAGCAGCACGACCTTCAGCACTCACTCGTCGCTTACGAAGGCGACCGGGTTGCGGGCGCGGCGGCGCTGGCCGTGCGCGCGGACGCGGGTTGGGTCGGGGGCTTCGGCATCGTGCCGGAGCAGAGGGGGCGCGGTCGCGGGCGCGAGTTGATGTCGGCGCTTTTAGAGCAGGCGCGCGCGTGCAAGCTGCGGCGTCTCTCGCTCGAAGTGCTGGCGCAAAACGCGGCGGCGCGGCGTCTCTACGAGGGCGCGGGGATGCACGTCGTGCGCGACCTGCTCATACTTGAGCGCGCGGCAGACTCCGGCGCGGGAGCGGGCACGGTCGCGGGCGGCGATTCGTTGAAAGTCGAAGAGGCGGATTCGCTAAAGGAGGCCGCGCCCTCCGAGCTGCTCACGCACTTCGCGCGGCTGCACGCGGAGCCGCCCGCTTGGCAGCGCGGCCTGCCGTCCCTGCTCGTAGGGAATCTGCGCGGCCTCTACTTAAGCGAGCGCGAGCGCCCTCGCGCATACGCGCTTCTGGGAAGGGCGCAAGACGGCAACACGTACGTCTCCGACCTCGCCGCCGCCAGCGCCGTTGACGCTGCCGCGCTGTGCGCCTCGCTCAAAGGCGTCGCGGGCGCGTTGAAAATTGTGAACGAGCCGGAGCATAGTCTGTTCACAGCGCCGCTGCTGGCGAACGGCTTCGTCGAGACCGAGCGCCAGCACGAGATGCAGATGAGTCTTTAGCAGGGAAGTTTAAAGTTCAAGGTTCAAAGTTCAAAGTTAACCGCCTTGAACCTTGAACTTTGAACTTTGAACTCCGAGGAGAATCCGTGAAAGCAAAAGTTTACGTGACGCTCAAGTCGGGCGTTCTCGACCCGCAAGGCAAAGCCATACAGCACTCGGTCGAGCTTCTGGGCTACGCGGGAATTGCGGACGTGCGGCAGGGAAAGTATTTCGAGATCGCGCTCGACGGCTCACTCGACGAAGCGCGCGCGCGTGAGATTGCCGAGCGCATGGGGCGCGACGTTTTGTCGAACCCTGTCATTGAGGACTACCGCGTGGAGGTCGAAGGATGAAATTCGGCGTGATCGTCTTCCCCGGCTCGAACTGCGACCACGACGCTTACCACGTCATATCGAAGCACGTCGGGCAGCCCGTTGATTTCATCTGGCACAGGGACACAGACCTTTCGGAGTACGACGCAGTCATCATCCCCGGCGGCTTCTCCTACGGCGACTACCTGCGCGTGGGCGCGCTCGCGCGCTTCTCGCCCGTGATGGCTTCGGTCAAAGAGTTCGCGGCGCAGGGGCGTCTCGTCCTCGGCATCTGCAACGGCTTTCAAATACTCTGCGAGGCGGGCCTTCTGCCCGGCGCGCTGATACGCAACCGCGACCTACACTTCATCTGCCAACACGTCAGCGTCCGCGTCGAGACGACCGAGACGCCTTTCACGACGGGCCTCCGGGCAGGCGAAGTCTTGAGTCTCCCAATCGCGCACGCCGAAGGGAACTACGTCTGCGACGACGCGACGCACGCGGAGCTTGTTAGCGAAGACCGAATCATCTTCCGCTACTGCGACACGGGCGGGGAGCTTACGGAAGAGGCGAACGTGAACGGCTCGCGCGACTCTATCGCGGGCATCTGCTCGCGCGAGCGAAACGTTCTGGGAATGATGCCGCACCCTGAGCGCGCGTGCGAAGACCTTCTAGGCTCGTCGGACGGCAGCGGCCTCTTCCGCTCGCTCGCTTCGACGCTCGCCGATGCTGCTCGCTAACTTTCAGGAGGTGGCCGCATGCGTAACGTAGGAATAATCGTGCTGGTCGGAAGCCTTGTGTTGTCCGGCCTGATGCTACTCGGCTGGCTGGCCGGCCTCGTCGCGGGCATCGGGGGCGGCCTTATACACCTTCTGCTCGTGGCTACGATTCTGCTCGCGCCCGCCGGAGTCGTGGCCGGAGCCTTGCTTATCGTCCTCGGCAAGAGGCGGGCTTGAGTGCCCTCATTTACCCCCGGTCAACTGGAAAGAGTCGAGGAACTTCTGTCCCGTCTCGCTCGCCGCTTTGCCCTTCGGGTGGACGTAGAGAATCTGATAGAGGCGCGGGCTGGCCCAGTAGATGCGCGCGGTGAAGGTTGCCTCCTGCTTCTTGCCGGAGCTGTCTGCTTCGGGCGAGACGCCTTCGCCGACGAACTCCTTGCCGGGGTGTCCATTCATCGTGATGCTCTTCTCGCCAGTCACCTTGCCGCCGACGTTTTGAACCGCGCCGGTCTTGGCGTTGTTGAGAAGTTGTTCGGGGTCAATGTTCGCGGTCGCCGCGACGGGAAAATCGTTGTAGCCGACGATGAAAGCCTCGCCGCTATGCTCGACCGAGAATGTGTTGAAGGCGATGGGGCCTACGGCGGTCTGCACGCTCTGCGTCTGCTTCTCGGCCTTGCCGGGCATCTGCACGGTGAAGCCGCCGTCGCTTAGGGTCTCCCACTTCGGCGCGAGAAGCGTGGAGCAGCCGCAGGCGAGCAGCACTGCGAAGAGCGTCGGCAGTAAAAGTCTTCGTTTCATTTCGGGGAAACTCACTTTCCTTGTGTGGTATTTTGACTTGCTCTAACGGGCGGCGAGTTTGACACAGACGCCGCACGGATGGAAGCCCGTCGAGGAAGTTCTAAATCAGTCTTTACAAGATTAGAACAGAGGGAGAAAAAGATTATCCACGAAGCCACACGAAGTCACACGAAATCACTCGAACGATTCGTGCGTTTCGCTTCGTGCCTCTTCGTGTGCTTTCGTGGACAAGTCTTTCCTGCACACTATTCCCACAAGTTTCTATTTAGACTCAAAATTCAAAATCCAAACTGAAAGAAAGGTGGAAGTCTGAGGCGGCGGCTCACGTCTAAACGGCGCGTGTAAATTAACTGTTAACACAGCGTATGTATGAATAGGTATTGTTATCAAAGGTTTACATCACCCGCTCGCCGCCCGATTGTGCGAGCGTTGTGCGAACGCCCTCAAAAATCAGCCTTTCCAGACTGTCTGAGGCCCACTCGCGCATTATGGGAATCGCCTTCACGTAGACCTCTTTCGTGAAGTCCGTCCGCGTGTGTCCCATCAAATCCGAGATAACCCTGTCGCGCTCGCCCGCCAGATATTGCAGCGTGGCGAACGTGTAACGCAGGCTGTAGAGCGTGAAGTGGGCAGGCAGTTCCGCCCTCTTCAGCAGTCTCTTGAAACGACGGTCGCGCAGACCGTCGCGCTGTTGCGGCTCGCCCGTCGGGGAAGGGAAAACCAGCCCGTAATCTGTCCACCCCGCTCCGGTTGCGAGTCGGCGTGATTCGACGAGCGCACCGTAGCGCTCAATCTCCCGGTAGAGCCACGCCGGGAACGGAACATCCCTCACGCCCTGCTTCGTCTTAGGCGGCGGAAACTCCCAGCCCCCGCCCCGCACTTTCACGGCGACCTGTCGGACGCGCACCAACCCCCGCTTTTGCTCCCCTTGCTTGACGAGTTCGACGTGATCGCGCGGAAGGCCCAAGTATTCTTCGGGCCTGAGTCCCGTGAGCAGAGCGAAGACGAACACGAGATCGTCAGGTTCGGCGAGCGCCGCCTCGACGAGCGTGCGCGCCTCTTCGGGCGTCATCGCATAAGCGACGCGCCCCTCCGCGCCCTTCGGTGCTTTGACGTTCGTCGCTGGGTTCTCTTTGAGATGGCCCCACGAAACGGCGTCCCGGAGGATCATCTTTAGAATCGTGCGAGCGTAATTAATCGTCCCCGTCGCAAGCCCCCGGTCTTGCAGGCCGTTGAGCATTTCGCGCACCCGGAGCGGCGTCAGTTCCTTGAGCCGCAGGCTGCCGAGCGCGGGCTTTATGTAGAACTCCGCAGCGTCCTTGTAGGCGTAGAGCGAGGCGGTGCGCTTGCCCTCGCGCCTTTTCTGTTCGAGCCACTCCGCGACGAGTGCGGAGACCGTGAGCGGCGCGGGCCGAAACAATAGCCCGGCCTCGACCTGTGCGAGCAGGTCGTCCCTGCGCTTCGTGGCCCTTAGCTCCGTGCCGCTAAAGGTCTCGTAGTGCGTCGCGTGTCTGCCGTTCCTTCCGCGCTCTTTCAAAGGCACTCGTATGCCCCACGCGCGGCACGTCCGACGGTTGCCTTCGAGCGGGATGACTTGCCCGCGCGTCCGGCGTTTTCTATCACCGTCCATAGCAGTAGCCTCCTTTCCAATGTTGGGTAGAGAGGCCGCGGACTCTATCATCACTTTTCGCCCTCCTGAAACTTTCTGATTTCAGACAGGGGTATGCGTATCGTGTTGGGCGTCGGGCGTATGACCTGAAGCCTGCCCTCGCGTATGAGGGCGCGGACGCGCGACTCCGACATATCGAGCATCTTCATGGCCGTCGGTTTTACCTTGACCGCGCCAATATCTCCCGACGCCGCGTGCGCGCGCACAACCTCCTCGGCTATGCGCCGCACGCGCTCATCGAGGGCGGAGAGGATGTTGTCATCCTGCGATGTTTTGCCCTTTACCATCGCCTTACTGCGCGCCTCTTCCGAAACCGAAGGCACGCGCCCGTAGGAAGCCGCGCGGCTCAGTTCGATGAATCAAAACGGCAACACCATCGTGGACGAGGTAAGCCGCAGAGACTCGACCGGCACGGCACGAGGATGAGACACGGACAGAGAGTGGAGACGGAAGGTCGAAGATTTGAGTTGCGCTGGAAGTGTGTTTGCGGTTATCCTTCGGCATGTTGGTTGTACCCTTGTAGTCACGTTCACCGTTCAGTTAAAACCAAGCCCGCGCCAAGAGGCTGAATCCTCTTGGCGTGGGCGCTTCATTTTGCGAGCTTTCAAATGACAAGAGACTCGTTTTCCGCTGGCGTACCGGAAAACGAGTCTCTTGTTTTGCCCGACGACGGCGGACAGGCACGCCATCGGAAACGAAAATTTTAAACTCGCCCACGCCAGAGGGCTTTTCAATTGCCTTGCGTTTTTGCGTGGGTCTGTCGGATAATCTCGCCCGACAAAGGCCACGCTTTACGCGCGTGCTTTTCAATTGCGGGGGCGCGAACTCCAGACGGCTAAATCAGGTTTCGTGCCTTCGCCATCTTTTACTCCTTTTTCCCACGCTCTGCAAGAACAAAATTTGCTTAAACCGTTGATTCACAAGGGAATACGGGCGACGGGTGCGAAAGATTGTAGAATGTATGCGTCGCCGCGTATTCGTAGTTTTTAGCGCATCTCACTGTAAGCGTTGAGCATATCCGCACGCCGCGAACGGCGGCACGTCTCCACGGTGTAACTTGAGACGACGCGAAAAAAGTTTTCGTTAAGATCGCTTCCCTCTTGCGCGCCGAGCAACATGTGACTTTCGAGAGCGCGGCCCTTTCTTCGGACGACGCAGACCCGACCGCCCAATCGTCGGCGGTCTGAACCGCGGTGCGTTTCGTGGGCTTTGCGCCGATGGTGACTTTCTTTTTCATCGCTTCATCATCTCCGCAACTCCATCGGTCGCGCCTTTGCAGGGGCGACTTTAGTCTTTACTCGCTTAATGGCCTCCACAATCTTTTCGACGTTGGGGGTGATTCCGTCCGCTTCCTCAAAGTAAAAAAGCGCGTTCTCATAATCCCCGGCACGCTCAAAACCGAGCGCCACATCATACGCTGCTGCGGCATATTCAAGGTTTACCTGCTCTTTGTCTTTCGCGCCTTTGCAGACGACGGCGAACATCTTCTCCGTTATCGTCTCAGGTGTGATAAACCTCCACGGGCGAGAAGAGTCCTCGGTGGTAGCAATAGACTTTCCAGTGAGGTCGTAATCAGTGAAGGCGATAGAACGGTGCCGCCCGCGCGCACAATCATACTCTTGAAGCGCCACAGTTCGGGCCACATCACCCCTCGGTGGTTGATTGACGAATTTCACCCACAGTCTTACGACGCCCTTAGCAGGGCGCGTGAGCCGTGCGGGGTCGTAATACAGCTTCACGTCCGTGCCCTCAGCCGCCAACCGCCAACCCGTGCGCTGCGTCGCCAAGAACTCATCGAAGGTAGGGACGCGCGCGGGCTTAACCCTCGCAGCGGCCTTTCGACTTCGCGTAGGCCGTCTTGACTGAGCGTAGGCCATTACCGGGATGAGAGACGTAATGAGCAGCGCGAGGAGGACTTTTCTCACGGCAGCCTCCTTATGTGTCAGTGAGAGATCGGAGCGGCGCGGATTCTATCACCGGAGCAGTAACGTGAGAAGGGGAAAAGGTGTGGACGCAAGCCCACACCAAGTACCTCCCGCGCTCCCCCACCTGTTACCTAAAGTTACACCGAAGCGGCGACGGCCTTCACCGAGAATTCCCCGCATTTTCTGGATTGACCCGCCCCGCACCGCGTACCACGGGCGTTAGAGATTGTATAGCGTTTGGCGTATGAAAGTCCGACAACCCGTGCGGAGTGTCAGGGATTGTACGAGATGAAAAATCAAAAATAAAAATCTAATAAATGTGGCCTCTAACTAGGTGGTCGTTTTGGCGGGGTTTATTCGTGGCCCCTCGGACAATGACAACCGAACAAACAACAATCCTCGACTTCCCCTGCCCCTTGCGTCGCCCGACAGCACACCCGCCGCCCACCCACAAACCTTGACTCGCGCCCATCGCCGGCGTTCTAATGCGCGACCATGAAGAGAGTCTTATCCGCCCTACTCGCCGCCATCGCCTTTGTCTCGTGCAGCCAGCCAGAGAGTGAGAAGGCGGCTCCGAAGTATAAGACCGGCGATCATGTTGTCATCGGCGGGTTCGAGATACCGGGACAGGTGCTAGAGTCCGACTGTGCAAAGTCTCCGTGCAAATACACTGTGCGGTATCTGCCGCCGTCGAGCAGCGCCGACCGAGACTTTCGCAAAGAGGTTTTTGACGAGGTAGAGTTGAAGCCTTACGAAAAGAGAACTCGCGTCCCGTAACATGCAAGAGCGTTGCTAATGCAAAAGCGTTGCAGGCTTCACAAACGTCGTCGGCTCCGTTCCATCGAAAAGCGTTTGAGGCATCAGGTTTCAAGATGTCGCCAACCGCTTCAATCTAACGAAAGCACTTCGGAGAGCTATAAAACTCCCATCGTCGCCGCCACGATCAGGATGCGCGGTCTTCACCTTTACGCGAAACGCTCGCTGTAATTCACGCAACGAACACGGCAGCGAGACACCAAGCAACTCAGCATCCGAATTGCCAGAGGTAGTAACAGGCAAAGTCTCAGGCTTGAGCGAGAACTTTTCCACCCCATGAAACACATAGCCGTCGCGCTCAAGTTTTGCGCGGTCTAAGTGAA
>DASQLL010000232.1:0-4936 GCA_035630035.1 Pyrinomonadaceae bacterium
CGACGCTCCGCGCGAAAGTGAAGGCTCAAGCGACGGGAGCTGTTGAGGGGATGGGAATGAAATCCGACGAGGTCATCGAAAGATTCCGCAAGACAGGCGCGCTGCTCGAAGGCCACTTCGTTCTGTCGAGCGGGCTGCACAGCACGAAATATCTGCAATGCGCGCTCGTCTTGCAGCACCCCCCGGAGGCGGAGGCGTTCGGGCGAGCCGTCGCCGAGCATTTTTCGGAGCAGGAAGTCGAGACGGTCGTCGCCCCTGCCATCGGCGGCATCGTCATCGGGTGGGAGGTTGCGCGCGCGATGGGCGTGCGCTCGATTTGGACGGAGCGCGAGGAAGGGCGCATGACCTTGCGCCGTGGCTTCACGGTGCGCCCCGGCGAGCATGTTCTCGTCGTCGAAGACGTGGTCACGACCGGCGGCTCGACGCGCGAGACGATAGACGCGCTGCGCGACGCGGGCGCGCTCGTCGTCGCCGCCGCCTCGATCATTGACCGCTCCGGCGGACGCGCCGACGTAGGCGTCCCGCGCGTCGCGCTCGCCACGCTCGACGTGCCCGTCCACGCGCCCGACGCCTGCCCGCTCTGCGCCGAAGGCATTCCGGCGGACAAGCCGGGAAGCAGGAAAGCCGTGAACCGTGAATCGTAAATCGTGACAAGAGAAAGCCGTTTCTTTCTTGTCACGATTTACGATTCACGGTTTACGAAACTCTTTTTATGAACTATCGCCTTACGCTTCAATACGACGGGACGGAGTTCCAGGGCTGGCAGATTCAGGAGAGCGGGCGGACTGTGCAGGGTGAGTTGACGCGCGCTCTGTCGCTGCTCGACGGCGGAGAGGTCGTCGTGCATGGCGCGGGGCGCACGGACGCGGGCGTTCATGCCGAGGCGCAGGTGGCGAGCGTGCGTCTGCGGCGCGAGTTCGAGCCTGAGAGATTGCGCGCCGCCGTGAACGGAAACGTCGCGCGCGATCTGAGAGTCGTCGAGGTTGCGACCGCGCCCGAAGACTTTCACCCGCGCAAGTCGGCGAAGGGTAAGACCTACTGTTATCGCGTCTTCAACGAGCGCGTGATGTCGCCCTTCTGGGCGCGTTACGCGCTCCACGAGGCGCGCTCGCTCGATCTGGTCGCGATGCGAGAGGCCGCAAAGCTCTTCATCGGCGCGCACGACTGGACGGCCTTCTCTTCGGCGCAGGCGGAAGTGAAGACGCGCGTCCGCAATGTCACGGAGTTGGAGATTACGGAGCGCCGGAGCCAGCGCGCGCGCGGTCGGCTTATCGAAATCCGGGTCAGCGCGGACGGCTTTCTGCGATACATGGTTCGCTCAATCGCGGGCACGCTCTTGGCCGTCGGGCGCGGCGAGACGGACGCGCAGACCATACTCCGAGCTATCGAGACCGGCGACCGCACGCTTGCCTCCGCCACCGCGCCCGCACACGGCCTCACGTTGGTCGAGGTTCACTACGAGTAGAACAGAGCCGCGAGCGGTAGCGAGCGAGTCTACAAGACAGAAACCCGACCGTAAGGGAGCGTGTGTATACATTCAAAGCTCGACACCCTCCCTTACGGTCGGGTTTCTGCCTATGACACGCTCGCTACCGCTCGCGGCTCTGATTGCTTTGAACTTTCAAGTGGTTTGCGATTAAGATGCGGCGGGGTCTTGAGCGAATGAAGGCGCTCGTGCCGGAGAAGAGAGCAAGGATGCTCGCGAATTTCGTCGAGATTATAGAGAGAGGGTCGCGCGACGAACAACTGCTCGCGCAAATTGATTGGACGCGCCTGCCGCGCCACGTAGCCATCATCATGGACGGCAACGGGCGCTGGGCCGCGCAGCGTGGGCAGCCGCGCATCGCGGGCCACCGCGCGGGCGTCGAGGCCGTGCGCGCAGCCGTTGACACGGGCGCGCGGCTCGGTTTGGGGGCGCTTACGCTCTACGCCTTCTCGACCGAAAACTGGAAGCGCCCGCGGCTCGAAGTTGACGCGCTGATGCGTATGCTCAAGCGTTACCTTCGGCTTGAGCTGGACGAGATAGACCGGCAGAACATACGCTTCCAGCCCATCGGTCGCATCGAGGGCTTACAGGACAGCGTCAGGCGCGAGTTGCAGAAGGCGATTGATCGGACGCAGCGCAACACGGGGATGACGTTGAGCGTTGCGCTCAATTACGGCGGTCGCGCCGAGATCGTTGACGCGGTGCGCGCAGCCGTCCGCGCGATTGCAGCAGAGGGTCGCCCGGTGGACGAGATTACCGAAGATGAGATCGGGCGGAACCTCTACACGCGCGGCCTGCCGGAGTTAGACCTTCTGATTCGCACGAGCGGCGAGCTTCGCATCTCGAACTTCCTCCTGTGGCAGGCCGCCTACAGCGAGATTTACGTGACGGAAACGCTCTGGCCCGACTTTCGCCGCACGCATCTGCTCGAAGCCGTCGTTGACTACCAGAGGCGCGACCGTCGCTTCGGCGGTTTGCAACTCGTAGCGAAAGCGAAATGAAACAGAGGTCGGAGGCCAGAGGTCAGAGGTCAGTTAAAGACTTCCACTGACCTCTGGCCTCTGGCCTCCGACCTCTGACAAAATGAACCGACTCATCACCGCCGCAATCGCGCTGCCCGTACTCATCGCCTCGATTATCTACCCGCCGCTGAAGTTCGTGTTCGTCGCGCTGGCCGTCGCCGCAATCGTCGTCGCGCTCTACGAGTTCTGGTTTTTGGCGAAGCGCGTAGGGGCCAAACCGGACGTGGTCGTAGGTTACGCCGCGGCGGCGGCTATGCTCGTGGTTTTCTTTTACGGCGAGCAGCTTCTGCCTCTGCTGCTTCTCATCGTTCCATCTCTCGTAATCGCCGCGCTCGTCGCGGAGATGCTGAGGGGCACGCCGTTCGACAAGATGATTCTATCGGTCGGCTCGACAGTGTTGGGCGTCCTCTACGTCGTGATGCTCGGCGGGTATCTCGTCTCCGTGCGGACAGGGTTCGGCGAAGTAATCCCACCGGAAGGCGGCTACTGGCTGAGCGAGCGAATCATTGACAAGACGCTCTCGACGCATCTGCTCTCGTTCTTCTTCCTCGTGTTGATGGGTTCCGACACGGGCGCGTACTACACGGGCCGCGCGTTCGGCAGACACAAGCTCGCGCCGAACATCAGCCCGGGGAAGACTTGGGAGGGCGCGTTCGGAGGGATGGCGGCGAGCCTTTTAATGGCGACGCTCGCGCACTTCTGGTTCTTCCCGGAGCTACGCTTGAGCGCGGTGCTGCCGCTCGCGGCTGTGATGAATGTTCTGGGCGTGGTCGGCGACCTCGCGGAGAGCGCGCTCAAGCGCGGCGCGAAGGCGAAGGACGCGGCGCAGATTCTTCCCGGCCACGGCGGCCTGCTCGACAGGCTCGACAGTTTGCTCTTCGACGCGCCCGTCATCTACTATTTTGCTCTATACTACTGGCGTTAGCTCTTTAAGATGGAGATTATGCGATGATGACACCAGAGCAGCGTTTAGATCGCCTTGAGAGGATCATGAAGCTGGTCGTGCGCGCGGGCTTGCGTGAGCGTAAGGAGACCCGTGAGAAGATCAACGCCTTGATTGACGCACAACTGCGAACAGAGGAGGCAATGACGAGATCGTCGCAGAAACGAGATGAGGCACTGACGAGGCTGGCCCGTTCTCAGGAAGACAGAATAGAGAAGCAGGCGCGCTCACTGAATGAAGCGATGGCGGAGCAATCGCGCTCACTGAATGAAGCTATCGAGAAGCAGGCGCGTGCACAGAGCGAAGCGATGGCGGAGCAATCACGCTCATTGAATGAAGCTATCGAGAAGCAGGCGCGCTCACACAACGAAGTGATGGCGGAGCAGGCGCGCTCACTGAATGAAGCTATCGAGAAGCAGGCGCGCGCACAAAGCGAAGCGATGGCGGAGCAATCACGCTCATTGAATGAAGCTATGGCGGGGCAATCACGCTCACTGAATGAAGCTATGGAGAAGCTAGCCCAGTCGCAGGCGAGAACGGACGAAAAATTAAACGCCTTCATAGGGATCGTCGAGAGAATCATCAACGAGAGGCGGAATGGAAACTCTTAACTCCCTGCAATAGGCGCAGAATTTGTGAGCGGCCAACCGCGCCGTCTCAATCCTTCCGTTCGATTTGATTCATGGACTCTCAAGGCATCGCAATTCTCGGCTCGACCGGCTCAATCGGCTGCAACACGCTGAAGGTGGTCGAAGCGTTCGGCGACGTGCGTTTCCGCGTGGTCGCGCTCGCTGCCGGGCGGAACATCGCGCGGCTCACGGAACAGATCGAGCGACACCGACCTGAGCTTGTCGCCGTCGAAGATGATGCACACGCCGAGCGCTTAAAAGAAGAACTGAAAAATCGCGGGCTTGCCTCGCCGCGCGTTCTGACGGGGGAGGCGGGACTCGTCGGAGTCGCAACGCACGACGACGCGCGTACGGTCGTGAGCGCGACCGTGGGCGCGGTCGGGTTCGTGCCTACGCTGCGCGCTCTCGAAGCGGGCAAGCGTGTCGCGCTTGCGAACAAGGAGACGCTGGTCATCGCGGGCGAGCTTATGACTCGCGCCGCGGCGCAGTCCGGCGCGGAACTTCTGCCGGTTGATTCCGAGCACAACGCGCTCCACCAATGCCTTCGCGGCGAGCGGCGCGAGGAGGTTCGGCGGCTCGTGCTGACCGCTTCGGGCGGGCCGTTCCGCGACAAGTCTTTCAGCGCGATGACTGACGCGACCGTTCAGGAGGCGATGCGCCATCCGACTTGGAGCATGGGCGCGAAGATAACGATTGACTCGGCCACGCTGATGAACAAGGGGCTTGAGGTCATCGAGGCGCACTGGCTCTTCGGCTTCGGCGCGGACGAGATTGACATAGTCGTCCACCCGGAATCGGTCGTGCATTCGATGATCGAGCTGGTTGACGGCTCGATCATCGCGCAGATGGGCGTCAC
>DASQLL010000233.1:0-8454 GCA_035630035.1 Pyrinomonadaceae bacterium
TAGGCGCAAGCAGTTGACGAAATAATTTTTCCGAATACAATCCCCTCGCACGCGCGCGCCGCGAAACGGACGGCGCGCGTGCTGTCTCGTCCAGAGCAATCTCGCCGAGTCGAATTTCCAATACCAAGCACGTGGCCGTCTGCTTTATGAAAATTGTTTTGTCTCTTATCGTCGTCATCGCATTCGTCTCGTCCGCGGCAGGTCAGACGGCGAAAGATGTGAAGAGCGAGAGCTACCCCAGTCAAGAGGTCGCTATCACGCCGGCCACATTCTTCGGGCCGTTCAAAATTAACGGCGAGAAGCCGAAGGGTTTTGAGAACTTCGACTATTTCATCCTCGGCTACAAAACGGACGCGGACGCCGAGCGGGACAACCGCGACGCGCTGCTGCCGGACGAGCAGGGCTTGGTGGCCGTGCGCGGGCAGGTCTCGACGGTCAAGGGCAGCCTGCTCGACTTCGAGTCGGTGCTACTCGTCGAGACCGGAACGGTAACGCTCCAGCACAAGCGCGGCCTCCCGACGCGACTCGTCCACGCGCAGCCGGTCACGATCTCCTTCTCGACCGTCGAGATGAAAGGCGTCAAATACGTTTTCAGAGGCGAGTACCTCGACGAGCCTGCCGAGGAGAAGGGCGCGTACACGCATCTGAACGGCGTGCTGAGCAAATTCAAGAAGGGAAAACTCGTCGCCGAGGAGAAGGTCGGCTTTGTACGAGTCGCTTACGACGCGTTGAGCGACGCGCAGTTTGCCGCCGAGGTTGAGCAGTGAGTGAGAACGAGCTGGAAGAGCAACAAGAAAGCAACGCGGAGACGACGCGCAAGGGCAGCATGGCCTATGCGGCGGGGCTTGCGATCTTCTTCTCGGTCTTGACGTTCATGGGCATCGGCTGGTTGCTCGACCGCTGGCTCGGCACGAGTTGGTTGATGATTACCGGCATCCTCCTCGGCTCGGTCGTCGGCTTCTACGAATTCATCCGCATCATCTCGAAAATCAATTGAGAACGCGCGCCGGTAATATCCTGATTTCAAATTAGAGGGTTCATATATAAACGTAGAGGCCGCGCACACGCCCGCCAGCGCACACGCGGCCCCGACGCCCCGGCGTGGATCACCGGGGCTGGCGGCACAGTCCTCTGCCCAACGGGACGTGCCAGCTTTAATCAGTCACAAACGAGAATGCCCATTGTGGTATCCTGCGCGCGTTCTAGTCTTTGAAAATAAGGCAACGACCGGATGCTTAGCTCACCCTCATTCTTCGAGTGATGGGCGTCGCCAGAGAAAAGCCGCGAGGACTTTTGGCGACATTGGGTGGCAGACACATTCTAGTCACTGTTGAGACTAGATGCAAGGGGCGTGTGCGACCATCGGGAGGTAACTCCTGATGGGCAGCGCACGCGAGCGACCTGTGAGGCTTGCCGAGAAGCTTCTTCAGATACGCAACGCCCTCGGACTGTCACAGAGCGAAATGCTCAGCCGTATAGGGCTAGGTGAGAGTGGCTATCGGCATTACATTTCACAGTTTGAGACCGGAAGGCGTGAGCCGTCGCTTATCATCCTCTTACAGTATGCGCGTGTGGCGAATGTATATGTCGAGGCTTTGATTGATGACGAGTTGGACTTGCCCGCGATGTTACCGAGTGCAAAGAAGCACGAAGGCGTGAGGCGTCGCCGCTAAATTACGTGCCACTCTAATTTGAAATTAGGACACTACCCGCGCGTTGACGGACTCGACATGCGCGCGCGCCGCCGTGTAAAATCATCCGTTCCGTGATGAGCGAAAGCGCAGATAATGCGCGCGGACCGGAGTCGGCGGGCGAAGACCCGCGCGCGGCGGAGCGGCGCATCTTCCGCGACACGTGCGTGACGGTCGTCGCGGCGGTCGTCGTAAGCGCGCTGGTCGCGCCGTGGCGCATAACGACGGGGCTGTTGTTGGGAGGCGCGCTCGGCATCTTCAACCAGCACTGGCTTCGGACGAGCGTCGCGGCGGTCTTGGGCAATACGCCCGAGGGCGCGCGGCCCAAATGGCGAGCCTCGCGCTACGTCCTGCGATACATAGTCGTCGCCGTGGTGGTCGCCGCCTCGGTCAAGCTTCAAGTTGTTTCGCTCGTCGCCACGCTCGCGGGGATGTGCGCGGTTGTGGCGGCCTTGCTCGCGGAAGGATTCAGGCAGTTATACTCCGCCATCGTGCGCCGGGAGGAAACTTAAACGATGTACTTTCTGTTCAGCGAGCCGGAGGCGACCACGAAGGCCGCGGGGCACGCAGCCGCGGCCACCGAGCACGCCGCCGAAGCGGGCGGGCATCACGTGCCCGTCGTCGTCGAGTTCGTCAACCATTGGGTCGGCCAGCCCCTTCATGACATCCAAATGAAGACCACATACCCGATGTGGCAGAAGTTCTTCGGATGGTTCGGGACGACGCCGGAGAGCGTCTTCGGCGGCGAGTACACGCCGGAGAACGCGTTGCCGTGGTACACGGTGATGTTCCTGCTCGCCGTTCTATTCACGCTCGCTCTCATCTGGGTCTTGAAGCCGCGCAAGCTCTCGGTCGAAGAGCCGACCTACCCTCAGCTCATTCTCGAAAAGGGCGTGCTGGCGATTCGCGATCTGCTCTTTGACAACGTCGGGCCGCACGGCGTGAAGTATCTGCCCGTCATCGCGACCTTCGGCATATTGATACTCGTCTCGAATTTAATGGGACTGATACCGGGGTTGATGTCGCCGACCGCCGCGACCTCCGTCACGTTCGCGCTCGGCATCTCGTCTTTCGTCTACTACAACGCAATCGGCATCAAGGAGAACGGGCTGGTCGGGCACCTGAAGCACTTCGCGGGGCCGATACCGTGGCTCGCGCTTTTGATGTTCCCGATTGAGCTTGTGAGCAACCTCGTGCGCCCGATGTCGCTCGGCATACGTCTGTTCGGCAACCTCTTCGGCGACGAACAGATTCTGGGGACGATCTTCGGCCTGTCGCCCTACGGACTGGTGCTGCCCGTCCTCATCATGCCGCTCAGCCTCTTCGTGGCGTTCATGCAGACCTTCATCTTCGTCCTGCTCTCGATCATCTACATCAGCGAGGTCTCGCACCATCACGAAGAGCATCACGGCGCGGAGGGCGAGCAAGCGCACCACGAGGAAGGCGGCGCAGCGGCGCTGCCCACGCACGCATAAAATTTTCGGCGCGCAGGCGAGCGATGCGGGCAAAGCGCGCCCGCGCACGTTGCGGCGCAAGGTGTTAACGACTCGAACGGGTAGAGGCCGCGCGGAACATCGCGGCTGTTGAAGCGCGAGACGCGAGCAAGTCCAGCTTCCACTTTCGGGAAGCACGCAGAGCCTTAGATCGCTGGAGCGCCGTTGTAAGAGGGGCGGCGGATACCGGGTCGAGGCGAAATCATACGACGCGCGACGCGCACTCAACGGCACGCGGGAACGGCACGGCCCAAAGTCGAGTCCGTGACAACAGGAGAAACTCACATGAGCAAACTCAGAATGGCACTGTTCGCCATCGTCGGCGTGCTTGCGTCTGCCGCGCCGGTCTTGGCGCAGGCGGGCGGCGTCGCCGCCGACAACGAGATGTCGGTCAACAAGTACAAAGCCATCGCGGCGGGACTCGGCTTCGCGCTGGCGGCTGCGCTCGCGGCCATCGGCCAGTCGCGCGTCGCCGCGGCGGCGGCGGAAGGCGTCGCGCGCAATCCGGGCGCGGGCGCGCGCATCCAGACGATGATGATCCTCGGCCTCGTGTTCATCGAGACGCTCGTGCTGTTCACGCTCGTCGTCGTGTTCGCGAGACTCTAGTCCTCCGCCGTAAGACAGGCAACGCCGCGGGCGGGCGCGACCTTTTTCGGGAGCGCCCGCCCGCGCTCTTTTTTGCGACTCCCACCCTCACCCCGCGCACGAAAGGCTTGCCACACGCACAAACTGCGTTAGAATCTAGGGCAGCACATCCCCCGTAACAGCGAAAGCACAAACTTTAAGAACGCGATCCCCTTTTCCACTCCCCGCCGGAAACGACCGTTTGAACGAGAGCCGGAACAGACGCCGGCGGACGAAAGAGGAACAAAATGAAAAAAATCATACTGGCTTTAATGCTGGTGGCGCTTGCGGCGGGCGTCGCAGCGGCTGACACCGTCTATCTGCGCGACGGGCGCGTAGTGCGCGGCACGGTGATCGGGTTCATCGGCGGTCGCTTCGCCGTCCGGGTCAGCACGAGCGCCGCACCCGCGGGCACGCCGGCGCGACCGTCGGACGAAGACGGCGAGATACAGTTCTTCAGGGCGCGCGATATAGACCGCGTCGAGATCGAGGGCCGCTCGCTCGACGAGGCGCGCTTCGAGACGCGCACGGTCGAGGTGTCGCTCGGGCCGAACTGGATAGACTCGGGCGTAGACCTGCGGCGGGGCGAGCGCGTCTCGGTGAACGCCAGCGGGACGATAATGGCCGGTCGCACGCGCATCATGCCGGGCGGACTGCGCTCGACCGATCCTAACGCACCGCTTCCGCGCGCCGCCGAGGGCGTGCTCATCGGGGCTATCTCCGACGACCCCAACGCGCCCATCGTCGAGATCGGATTGTCGCGCGAGTTCCAAGCCGACCGCGACGGTCGCCTATACCTGACGGTCAACCGGAGCAACTACAGCGACGCGCGCGGTTCATTCACTGCTCGCGTCCGCCGCGAGCGCGACTTCGGCCCCGCGCGCCGCAACACCGACGCCGCGCGCAACCGCGACCAGAATAGTATTGAGGAAGAGGACGACGCCATCTTCGGCACGCCTTCGCGCCCCGCGCGGACGCGCCCTCGCGGAACGGGCCGCACTAACGACCCATACGGCACTTCGGGCAACGAGGAAAGCGTGCCGCGAGAGTCGAGCATAGACGTGCCCGGCAACTCGCAGGGCACCGACACGGGCGTTGACGTGCGCGCCGGAGACCGCGTGACGATTTCGGCGACGGGCACCATCGTCGCGGGGCAGCGCGTCGGCTCGGTATCGCCCAACGGTCGGCAGGGCGGCGCCAGCAGCATCCTCGGCAACCCGAGGTATCCGTTCCAGCAGGCGGGCGCGGGCGCGTTGCTCGGCGTCCTGCGAACGACCGACGGGCAGCAGTCGCAACCGTTCCTCGTCGGCGCGCAGTCCACCTTCACCGCGCCCGCCGACGGTCGTCTGTACCTGCTCATCAACGACGACAACTACAGCGACAACAGCGGGGCCTTCTCGGTGAGAATCAGAGTCAACTGAAAAGCAGAGGTCAGAGGTTAGAGGTTAGAGGTCGGTAAGAGAGGTTAGAGGTTAGAGGCTGGAGGCTAGTAAGAACAGGTTGTTTTTACTAACCTCCAGCCTCTAACCTCTAGCCTCTCTTTTTCGCTTTGTGCGCGGCGCGGATTATCGGGTCAATCGTGGGTGCGAAGGGCGGCGAGTACGCGAGGTCGAGGCGCTCGATGTCGTCGGCCTTGAGGCCCGCGTGGAGCGCGGCGGCGTAAACGTCTATGCGGTGCGCGACGCCTTCGCGGGCGGCCATCTGCGCGCCGAGCAGACGGCCCGTGCGATCCGTGACGAGGCACGTGTGAATCTTCGTCGCGCCGGGGTAGTAGCCCGCGCGCGAGCTTGTTTCGCTCTCCGTCTCCGCCGCGTCGAAGCCCGCGTCGCGCGCCTCTTCGAGCGAGAGGCCGGTGCGCGCGACTTCGAGGCCGAAGACCTTGACGACGTTCGTGCCGACGACTCCCAAGTAGCGCGCCTCGCCGGACGAATCGCCGCGCGCCGCGTTCGCGCCCGCGACCCATCCCTGCCTGACCGCCGGCTGCCCAAGCGGATTCCAAACGCGGCGTCCCGAAACACGATGCAGAACTTCGCAGCAGTCGCCCGCCGCGTAGACGCCCGCCGCGCTCGTCCGCTGTCGCTCGTCGGTGACGATTGCGCCGCTCTCGCCCGTCTCAATCCCCGCGCCGCGCGCTAATTCCACTTCGGGACGAACGCCCACGCCGATTGAGACGATGTCGGCCTCGAAGGCGCGACCGGATTCGGTCACGACGCGCGAGACGCGACCGCCCGCGCCCTCGAAGGCCGCGACGCGCTCGCCGAACACGACCTCGACGCCGTGCGCTCGAAGCTCTTCGGCCACCGTGTCGCGCGCGCGACCGCCGACCGCGCTCATCACCTTGTCGGAGGCTTCGACGAGCGTCGTCCGAAGGCCGCGCGCGACGAAGCCTTCGGCCATCTCAAGCCCGATGTAACCCGCGCCGACCACGACAGCCGTGCGCGGTCGCGTCTCTTCGATGAAGCGGAGCATGCGGCGACCGTCGCGCAGATGCCGCAGCACGAAGACGCCTTCGAGGTCGTGGCCCGCGAGCGGCGGACACACGGCAGCCGCGCCCGTTGCGACGACGAGCACGCCATACGGAATCTCGCGCTCCTCGTCGCCTGCGCGCACGCGAACGATTGACTTCGCCGGAAGTATTTCGAGCGCTTCGCTGTGAAGCTGTATCTCGATGTTGTGCCGCTCGCGGAAATATTCGGAAGTGTGAACCGTGAGGCTTTCGAGCGTCGGTATCAGACCGCCGACGACGTAAGGCAGGCCGCACGCGCCGTATGAGATGTCGCCGGTGCGCTCAAGCACCGTGATGCCCAACTCCGGCGACACGCGCCGCGCCTCCATCGCCGCCGCAAGCCCCGCCGCTACTCCGCCGATGACGACCAGTTGTTCTTTGCTCAAGAGTCCCGCCAAGAGAGTTCGAGAAATAATAGAGCGCTTGAAGTGTAAACACGATGTAGGGCGAAGGCAAAAGAGTCATAGGGGATGGAAGGAAGCAGGGGAAGTTAACAGAGCCCCTAATGCTCGAATTCAGCCGCGCCGAGCGAGCAGCATCCAACCTGACCGCAAGGAAGAATGATGAGAAGCACGCTATCGAGGCGTCGGCTGGAATGAGTTAGCTTGTTCGATGGCGGTTTGCCATGTAAGCGTATGACTGTTTTATAGCATTTCAGCACCTTCTAAGATAAGATGCCAAGCGTATCTTATAGGAGACATTGTAAATCAGGAACATGAAAACCATTGACGAAAAGTTTCAGACTATCATCTCGAAAAACACCTTCTACTTTCACAACACCATCTTTGAGGAAAAGTACGAAAGCTATTTGAACTCTGTTAAGGAGACGTTGCTCGTACTCAAGAACGAGATTGAAAATCAGGGTTTGAAGAAGGAACAGATTTCTCGGTTGATCGCAGAGAAGGAACACGGATTAGCTGCGGTATTAGCCCTAACAGGATTCTCAAATGAATTTTTCAAGCGGCTAATCACAATAATCCGTGCAGTAGATGACCCTGAGTTATCAAGGCTTGTTTACAAAGATGAATGGTATAAAGACCAACCAACCGAAAATATTGGCGAATGGCGTGATGGGAAGATTCAAGCGATGATTCGCAATGATGAAAGTTTTAGAAACGGAGTCGTGAACATTTTCTTTGAAGGCGCAACGATACCCTTTCTGGCAAAAACGATTCCACTGTTTGAGCTAAAGAAACTGAGCATTTCAAAACTTGGCTTTGATAGTTCGACCATGATAAATACGCTCCGAGCCAATAACTGATATGCGCGAGCAGCATCCGAATACATTAGAGAAAATCGGAACTGGTTTAGTGTGTTCTGTCGAAACCTTTCGTGGTTGCACAATTCAACTGGTTAAAAAGCAGTCGGGATTTAACGGCCTTTCGACTAACAGAGATGGTGAAGTGCGTAAGATAGAAGTCAAATCAATGGAAAAATCTTTTAACTGGATAGCAATCAGCAGTACCACTGCTATTGATAAGCTGTTCTTTGAAAGAGATTATTGGATTTACTTTGTCTTGTTACCTGCAAACTACGTGGTTATGACTAAGGGACTTCCATTCCTTAAGAGACAGTTATCATTTTCTGCAAAAGAAGACTTTGTATCCGACTTACAAGATTGGATGCGAGCTACAAGGAGACTTACTCGCAGCTCAGGCTTGAAGTTTTTACCAAAGCTACAACTTAAATTTCCAGTTGCTGTAAATGTTTTAGTAGAGCATTTAATTAACAATCCTGATGACGAGGTATGGCACGACTCAGTTATAGAAATTTGGCAGAATCAAAGTTCTTGGAAATGTTTGTATGCCGCACCTGACAGTGATTGAGATAATGAGGAGTCAAAAGTATGTCATTGAAAGTAGAGCAAATACTTGACGGCACTTCTTTTGCTAAGAGAGCGCCGAGGATTTATACAACAGGCGCATTTCTAGTGCCAATGAAAGTTAAGAGCAGAGAGAAGGAAAGGTTTGTCTGGGTTGTTTCGGATTTTAACGACGATACTTACAGATCGTTGCATTTGAAAGTTAAGCTCAGCGGCTCTATAAAGAAGAGCCATGAGCCGCAAGAGAACAAAGTTCAAGGACTGGCGAGAGGCTCGTCGTAAACGAGCCTTTGACCTCGATGAACAAGGGTGGACTGG
>DASQLL010000234.1:0-4022 GCA_035630035.1 Pyrinomonadaceae bacterium
GTCGTTGACGATGCGCCCGACGTGACGGAGATGATCGCGACGATGATGCGCTTCGCGGGCTACGCGGTGACGACGGCTCTCTCCGCACCGGAAGCCTTCGACGCCGCGCGGCGCGAGCGCTTCGACGTTGTCGTCTCCGACATCGGCATGCCGGGCATGAACGGCTACCAACTGGCCGAGGCCCTGCGCGCCCTGCCTGACTACGAGGCCGTCCCGCTCGTCGCCGTCACGGGCTTTACGATGTACGACGACCGCGAGCGCGCGCGCGCATCCGGCTTCGACGACTTTCTCACAAAGCCAATACGCCCGTCCGATCTGCTCGACGCCGTCAAGCGACTCTGCGGCTAGATACAAGGCAAAAGTAAAAAGGCAAAAAGCAAAAGAAAGAGAGGCGAGCCTGTCCTTCTCTTTTGCCTTTTGCCTTTTTACTTTTGCCTTAGCTACCCCGCGCCCGTTCGTGTTATTTTCGTTGACTTAATTCCGGGCGTGAAAATCTCTTGAGCGCCCCGTGAGCGGGAGACGAGATAAACATGGAGAACTTCAGCGACGGCGCGGAGGTGCCCATCCAACAGAACGAGGAGGCGGCGGGCGAGCAGACGCGGGGTAGGAGCTGGGCCGGATTTTTCCAGAGCCGCGCCGTGCTGCTCGCCGCGGGCGCGCTCCTCATCGGGGGGGTCTTCTGGTACTTGCAGTTCTCGACGGCCTCCGTCTGCTGCGGCGACTACGACGCCTATTACCACTTCCGCTGGAGCCGGATGCTTTGGGACTCGATGCTTTCGGGCAACTTCCCCCCTTCGTTCAACGCGCTGCCGCTCACCACGCTCAACCCGAAGGACTACGTTGACCACCACTTCCTCTTCCACGTCCTACAGATTCCGTTCACGTTCTTCAACGACTTCCAGACGGGCGCGAAGATAGGCACGTGGCTCTTCGCGTGCCTCGGCGTCTTCGCGTGCTACTGGCTGATGGTTCGCAACCGTTTGAGCTACCCGCTCGTCTGGCTCGTCGCCATCATCGGGAGCGCCGCGCCGTTCCTCTACCGCATCAACATGGGCAAGGCGATGAGCGTCGCGTTGGTTCTGCTCATCATCGGGATACACTTTCTGTTCGAGCGCAAGTACATCCGGCTCCTGCCGCTCGCCTTCGTCTTCGCGCTGACGTACGACATGGTCTTCCTGCTCTGGGCCGCGGCGGGCCTGTGGCTCGTCGTGACGCTCTGGCGCGAGCGCGCATTCAACCGAGAGGTCGCGTGGGCGCTCGCCGCGCTCGGCCTTGTGCTGGCGGGCACTGCGCTCGGCTTCGTCATCAACCCGTACTTCCCGCACAACATTCAACTGCTCTACGAGCATCTCGTCATCAAAGTCACCGCGAAAGATTTCTCGACGCCGGTCGGGAGCGAGTGGTATCCCTACAGCACTTGGGAGTTTTTAGGCAACTGCGGCGTCGCGCTCGTCGCGATGGTCGCGGGCTACGTCGCCTTCAAAGACGCGGGCGCGAAGGGGCGCGAGCGCGCATTCTTCTTCCTACTCTTCTCGACCTTTCTGATGATAGTCAACGCGCGCTGGCGTCGCTTCTCGGAATACTTCCCGCCCTTCGCAGTCCTCTTCGCGGCCTTCGCCGTCGAGCCGCTGATACGAGTTGCGCGCGAGCGACTTACTGCGAGCGAGCCTGTCGTGACCAGTGGCGAGGCGAGCGTCGAAGCCGGCTCTTCCGGCGTGCCTGCGCGCGAGCCGGAGCGCGTTGAGCGTGCGCGTGCGTGGGAGTTCGTTTTGGTGGGCACGGCTTTCATCCTGCTCGCCGCGCCTATGATCTGGTACGCGCGCGTCACGTCGCAGGACATCGCGGGGATGTCCAAGCCCGACTTCTACCGCGGCGGCATGGAATGGCTCAGCAAGAATACCGAGAAGGGCGAGCTTATCATCAACACCGACTGGGACGATTTCCCCAAACTCTTCTTCTACAACCCAGACCTCGCATACGTCTCCGGCCTCGACCCGACGTATCTGTTGGACAAGAACCAGAAGCTCTCCGAGCTTTACGCGAAGATAACCATCGGCAAAGACCTGAGCGACGAAGAGGTCGCGAACCTCGGCACGACCATACGCGACAACTTCTGCGTCGGCGAAGGGCCGGAGCGTCGCTGCGCGCGCTACGCCTTCACGGATCACGAGCACGAAGACTTCTACAACAACGCCCTCGACAGCGGCTGGTTCGACGAGGTCTACTCCGACGACGACTGCTCCATCCTCCGCCTACGCGACGAGAAAGGCCCGCCGCCGCCCGACAACGTGCCCCCCGCCGAACAGAAAGGCGTGGGAGAAACGGATGAGGGCGAAGAGCCGGAGGGTAACTGACTTCACTCAAACTTGAGCGTAGTGCAAAGGGCAACTCACCGCAGAGGCGCAGAGGACGCAGAGGGGGCGCAGAGAATATTCAACTCTCTGCGCCCCCTCTGCGTCCTCTGCGCCTCTGCGGTGAATCTGTGTCTCACACGCACTCAACAAACAGTAATCCGTTAGTTCAAGTTGTTCACCCACTCGCGCAGACGCGCGCCGATCTCGTCGCGCACGCGGCGGAAGACCGCCAGACGATCTTCCCACGTGCCCTCGACCGCTGCCGGATCGTCGAAGCTCCAATGCACGCGCGCGGTCTTGCCCGGAAACACGGGGCAGCTTTCGCGCGCGTTGTCGCAGACCGTGATGACGTAGTCGAACTCCTCGGCGGCGAACTCGTCAACGGACTTCGAGCGTTGAGGCCTGATGTCAACGCCGACCTCGCGCATCGCCTCTATCGCTTCGGGGCGCACGCTTGTTGGCCGCGTGCCCGCGCTCTCTACTCGGAAGCGCGCGCCGCCCAGCTCACGCAGAAGCCCCTCCGCCATCTGGCTGCGCGCGGAGTTCCCCGTGCATAGAATCAAGACCCGCTTTTTATCACTCACGACTTTTCACCTCACCATGCGGGACGACGACGGCCTCCGCGTCTTCGGGCAGCGCAGGCACGAGCCATCTGAATAGCACCGTCGCAGCCGCCGCGCCCGCGAGCTGCGCCACAACGAAGCCCGGCGCGTCCGCGGGCCGTATCCCTGAGAACGTATCGCTCGCCGCGCGCGCGAGCGTGACCGCGGGGTTTGCGAACGAGGTCGAGGCCGTGAACCAGTAGGCCGCCGTGATGTACGCGGCCACCGCGAACGCCGTAGCCGCCGAACGCGCACGCGTGCATCCCCAGATGACGGCCAACAAGCCGAACGTCGCCACGAACTCACTGAAGAGCTGCGCGACGCCCGCGCGCGCGTGGCGCGACGCAGTGAAGAGCGGCAGCCCGAACATCAAGTGCGCGGCGGCGACACCTGCGAACGCCCCCGCGATCTGCGCCGCGACGTAGGCCGGGACTTCGCGCCACTTGATGCCGCCCTGCGAGGCGTCGGCCAGCGTCACCGCGGGGTTGAAGTGCGCGCCTGAGATGGGGCCGAACGTCAGTATCAAAGCGACGAGCGCCGCGCCCGTGGCAATCGTGTTCGCCAGCAGAGCGACGGCGACGTTGCCACCCGACAGACGCTCGCCCATGATCCCTGAGCCGACGACCGCGGCCAAAAGGAAACACGTGCCGACCGCCTCCGCCGTCAGGCGGCGCGCAAGATCAATTCTCCTTCGGCCCGGCATCAGCGGCACGAAGAGTTTTCAACACACATCGCGTCCCCCGTCGAGCAGGGGACGGACGCCTGAGCGTCGCACGAGTCCGCGCCGCCCGTGCCGTAGTAGGTGGGGAGGTTGTCCCTGTGGACGACGAACACCTCCCACTGATTCCCGTCCGGGTCTTCCACCCAAGACTTATCCTGAAGCGCGTAGCCGCAGACGACCTGCATCTCGTCTCGCGTGGTCAGGCCCATGGACTTCCACCTGTCGCGCGTCGCGAGCACTTCGTCCGTGGAGGCCACTTGAATCCCCATGTGGAAGAGAGCGCCGCTGTCCGTGAACGGCCTCTCGTTGAGCGTCAGGTTGAGCGGCGGGTCTTCCGAGTCGAAC
>DASQLL010000235.1:0-2188 GCA_035630035.1 Pyrinomonadaceae bacterium
GTCGGCGTCGCCTACGCCTTTGGCGGCTCCCACGACCGCCGCGCTCGAAGACCCGGAAGCGAAGTTCAACCGCCTGCGCCGCGCGGTTGATCTCGCGCCCGCGACCGAGGCCGCGAGGATGTCCGCAGAGACGAACAACCAGCCGCTCAGCTCTAACGACCCGGAGTTTCTATACCTCTACGGTCGCGCGATGTTTTTGACCGACAAGCCGCAAGACGCGGCTTCGGCTTTCGATCTTGCGATTAAGAAGATTGACGAGAACATGACGCCGCGCAACGGCGAGCTGAAAATTGACGCGAGCATGGCGAAAGTCGCGGCGCACCTCCGCGCCGGAGATGCGGAGGCCGCGCGCCTCGCAGCCGAAGCGCTCGGCGAAGTGACTCGCCCGCAGCAGCCGGACGTGAACTTAAACTGGAGCGCTTCCCCCACGCCCGGCGTTACACCTTGAAAGTCTGGAGTCTGGAGTCTGGGGTCTGGAGTCAAGACGGATGAGAGCAATGCCGTCTTGACTTCAGACTCCAGACTCCAGA
Source organism: Pyrinomonadaceae bacterium (assembly GCA_035630035.1). Classification (GTDB taxonomy): domain Bacteria; phylum Acidobacteriota; class Blastocatellia; order Pyrinomonadales; family Pyrinomonadaceae; genus QHXN01. The sequence continues at coordinate 531 of DASQLL010000235.1, forward strand.
CTCCAGACTATGAATGAGATGAGCGAGCTAAAGCTCCAACAATGTAGGCTCGACGGTCGTTACGATGTGCAGGACTGCCTCGGTCGCGGCAGCTACTCGGAGGTCTACGTTGCGCGCGACATGGCCGCATCGGAAGGCACGCCGCACACGGTCGTCATCAAGGCGCTCAACACACATCTTCAGGGCATGCCCGACCCTGAGCTTGAGCGCACGCTCATCGAGAACTTCCGCAACGAGGCCGTCGCGCTCGACCGCGTTCGCCACCCCAACATCATCAGCCGCCTCGGCCACGGCACGGCCATTGACCTTCAGGGCCGCACGTTCCATTACCTCGTCGTCGAATACCTGCCGGGCGGCGATCTTCAAGTTCGCGTCCGCAATCGCCCCATCCCGCTCGACGGCGCGCTCTTCTATCTCGAACAGGTATGCAGCGGCCTCGCGCACGCTCACAAGAACGGCGTCATACACCGCGACATCAAGCCGCAGAACCTTCTGCTCACAGCAGACCAGCACACAGTGAAGATCGCAGACTTCGGCGTCGCGAAAATCGAGGCCGCCGAGGGCGCGATCACGCGCGTCGGCACGGACGTTTACGCCGCGCCGGAGCATCACCCGCTCGCGGTCACAGGCCCGCTCGACACGGCCTCGCTCACGCGGCGCGTCACGATGCTCACACCCGCCGCCGACATCTACTCGCTCGCCAAGACCACGTACATGATTCTTACAGGCGAGGCTCCGCGTCGCTTCTCGCAGAAAACAATCACAGAGCTGCCCGCGGACTTCGCCGGGCGCGAGTGGTCGCGCTACGTGCTGACCGTTCTCGAAAAAGCAACGCAGACGAACCCCTCGAAACGGCACCAGACGGTTGAGGAGTTCTGGCGCGACATCAAAGACGCGACGATGGCGCAGACGCGCCCACTCGGAAGGGACATGGGCGGCGGCGATTCAAACACAAAGCCGGGCAGGAGCGATCTCACGACAGCCCCCCCTCCCGCGCCGACCTTCGACCGCGACTCCCGCGCGACCAATAGCAACGCGCGCCACCGCATCGTCGTCCCCATCGCACGGGCCAGCGCGGCGGCGAGCCTTGCGGCGACGCCTTCATCCGCGGAGTTTCCCGTCCCGCGCGCTCGCGACGCCCGACCGGCGACGCGCGAGCGCAGCGAGCCTGCGTATCCAACTGCGAACGAGCCGCGGCTCTCGTCCGGTGCGCGAAAGTGGCTCGTAGCATTCGTGCTGCTGCTCGCTTTTTCGGGGATGCTGTTTGCCACATACAAGTACGTCAACAACCTGCGCCAAGCGGGGGGCGGCGGGCAGCGACAGCAAAGCGGAAGCGCCGCCAATAACTCTTCACCAATCGGTCGTGAATTCGTGACCACGACGGACGTATATTTGAGGAACGGGCCGGACAGGAGCTACCCGGATTTAGGAAAGGCCGAGAGGAACTCGCGCGTGCGCGTCTTGCAGGTCAACGGCAAGTGGTATCAGGTTCAGGTGGTCGAGCACGGACGACCGAAGACCGATCCGAATGCCGCCGAACAGGGTTGGGCGCACAGCGCGTATCTGAAGTCTCTGTGATTTTACACGACGGTTAAATCGAGGTGAGATTCAAGTGGGAATAATTGATTCGATTCGCCGATGGATTGACGGCGAGACCT
>DASQLL010000236.1:0-5826 GCA_035630035.1 Pyrinomonadaceae bacterium
CCTTACCTGTCGCGAGGATATAGTGAGCTTCGCCATCGGCTTCGGCCTTGCGCTGCTCTGCGCGTTTGCCTGCGATCTCGACGCCGACGGTTTCGGCCATGAGAGCTTTCTGATTGTCGGCGTGCGCGCTGGTCTTCTCAAGCTGGATGCGCTTCTCCTCGGCCTCGCGCTGCGCGTCGTACATGTTCTGTCGCTGCTCGGCGAGTATCTTCTCGGTCTGCGTCTTCATCAGCTCTTCGGGCAGATGTATGTGGCAGATGAGAACGTTGACTACGTCCACGTGGTACTTGAGAAGATGCGCGCGGACGCGTGCCTCCGCGCGCTCCTGTTCCTCGTGGCGATTCTGCAAGTACGCCATCGCGGAAGACTCGGACGCCTGATTGCGGAAGATCGAGTCAATCAGCGGGTGCATCACGTTCTGTATGAGCCGGTCGGTCGAGCCGATCTTGGCGACCATGAAGGGCGCGTCTTCGGGCTTGACGCGGAAGACGACGCGCACTTCGAGCTGCATCGTGAAGCCGTCTTTCGAGATGACCTCGAACGGGTTGAAGGTGTTCGCAACTTCCCCGGCAGTCCACTCGACCGTCTGGTTCGTCGTCGGGATGATGATAGGCGAGACCGCCAAGGTGTTCACGTAGTAGCGACCGGGGCCGACGACTACTTCTTGAATGCCTCGGAAGCCTTCGGGCACGACGTAAGCCTCGTGCGCGCCCTCGTCGAGCCGCATGTCCGCCGGGTCGGTTATCTTCAAGTCCTCTTCTATCTCAGCCATCGTGCGAATCTCGTCTTCGAGCTTGTCGAGGCGCGCTGCGGCCTGCGTGATGTGCTGTTGCTCTTCGCGCTCCATGCGCTCGCGCACCTTGTTCGCCATCTGCCGGCGAATCTCCTCGGAGGGGTCTTTGCCGATGTTCGAGACGATGACAGCGACCTCGCCCGGCCTCACCTCTTTCGCCGTCTCGTTAATCACTTTGAAGACGAGCGGGTTGATGTAGTAAGTGCCGGGCAGGAGTATGTCCTTCTGGGGGCCGCGCTGGCCGCCGCGCGTGATGAACTCGTTGCAGTCCTGAAAATTGTCGTGCCCCTCGATGGGGGTGGCGACGTAATCGCGCGGGTCGAGCGGTGCGCCGTCGGAGGCCGTGACGACGCCGACCTCGCCCTCCGTCGCCACGACGCGCCCCGGAGGCATCTTCGCGCCGAAGTAGCGGCGTTCCTTGATGGCGATCTCGCGCGCGCCGACGTTCACGAACCAACGCCTCAAAAGCACGACCACGATGATAAGCAGAACGAGGCCGATGAGGAGATAGGGCACGTACTGGCCGTTGATTTCGGCGGCCTGACTTTCCGCCAAAAAGTTTACGGGCGACGAATCATAACTCGACTCGTCGCCCGTGTCACTGCCCGCGCGCAGGGCCGCTCTAGAAACTGCGGCGGAACAGGTATGAAGCTTTGATGAAGAAGATTCTGCTGTTGCGGCGGAAGCCCGGCGTTAAGTCGCCGGAGAAACTGTTGATGAAGTTGCGGTTCAGATCGTCGTTGTAGCCGACGTATAGGGCCGTGCCCGGGTTCGGCGTCCAGCCGAAGAGGAACTGCCCGCGGTAGCTCGAAGTGATCGAGCTGTAGTCAATGCGCGCGCGCGCGTAGGCGAAGCGCGTGAACTGGTAGGTCGTCTTGAGCGAGTATATGTTCGAGTCGAAGGCGACCTGCTCGCTGTCGTCGCGGGTCAGCCGGTTCTTCGAGAAGCTTAGCGCGAAGTTCAGGTCGTTGGTAGCCTTGTAGCTGATGTCGCCGTTCGTGTAGAGGAAGCGTCCGGGGCCGGGGTCGAGCGGCGCGTCGGGGTCTGCGAGCGCGGCGGCGCTGACGCGCGGGAAGCGAGGGCCTGCTCCGAAGTCGTAGTCGAGCTGCCCCCAGCGGTAGCCGTAGAAGTAGAAGAAGGTGATCTTCTTCGTCGGCGTCGAGCCGATGTATGCGAAGACGTTCTTCGAGCTGGCCGCGGTCTCGTCCCTGCCGTTGGCGAAGAGCGGCACGCCGAACTCGTAGCCGAAGACGCGCTCGTAGCCCGTGTTGTAACCGGCGCGTATGAAGGTCTGGCGCTGTAGGTTCGGGCCGGCTGATCCCTCGTACGTCCAGTTCTGCATGCGCCCCTGCCAGTCGGCGTTGCCGCCGAGGTAGCTGTACATCTCCCACGAGACGATCTTCGCCTTCGGCTTCGGCTCGGTGTTGTAGCCGATGTTGAAGTTGTGGTTGTTCGTGTTCACGCGGCGGTTGAAGCCCACATCGGAGCGGTAGCCCGCCGTCCGGCCAGAGCCGTTGACGTTCCACCACAGGTGGCGCTTGTTCTGCGAGAAGTTGTAGGCATAGATGAACCCGTTCAGCGTCTGACAGGTGTCGTCATCGGGGTCGGCGGCGAGACCGCAGCGGCGCGCGTTCGAGCCTAACACCTGGAAGTCGAGGGTCGTCTGCTTGTTGAAACGTATGCGCGAGTCGAAGCCGCCGAGGTAGTTGCTGCTATTGACGAAGTTGCGGGCGGTGGCGAGAAAGCCAATGCTATTCTCCTTGCCGATGTCGCGCTTGAGGCGGAGGACTCCGATGGTCGCGTTCTTGCCGATGATGCGTTCGCCCGCGACGGGAAGCCTTTCGGGGTCATAACGCTGCTCGAACGTGAAATCTCCGGGCGCGTTGTCCGAGGCGATGAGCAGGCCGTAGGTGTTGCGCCCGCGTTTGCCCGTGAGCTTCGCCGCGATGTCGGGGTCAATGATGGTGCGCGTGTGAACCGCCGCGATCTGCGTGCGGAAGATTTCGATGCCTTCGAGGAAGAAGGGGCGCTTCTCCTCGAAGAAGATCGGGAAGCGCTGGTTCGCGGTGTTGACCGTGGCGTCGGCCTCGACCTGCGCGAAGTCTGGGTTGAGCGCGAGGTCTAAAGTCGCAGCCGCGGAGATGCTGAATTTCGCCGTAAGGCCGGGATCAATTTTGATCGGCTCGTTGACGAACTTGCCCTGATCGGCTATGCCGAGCGAGCCGGCGAAGGCGCGGCTCATCGAGCGGACGCTCTTGCCCGTCTCCGAAACGGTGAAGCTCGGTATCAACTCGATGGTGCGCTCGGTCGAGATGCCTTCGAGGCCCGTGATGTGGCCCGCCTGATTGAGCGTGCCCGAAGCGTCGCGCGCCATCGGCATCCACGAGTCGAACTCGTCGTTCATGCGGTCAATGTTGCGCCACACGTGGACGCCCCACTTCTTGCCCTTGCCCACCTCGTACCTGAGAGACTTGAACGGTATGGCGACCTCGACGACGTAGCCGTCCGACGTGATCGTCCCTTTCGACTCCATCACGATGTCAACGCTGAAGTCAACGCCCATCCCCTCCGTGAAAATTCCGTCCTGCTGGATGCCGAGCGGGTTGAACATGAACACGTAGGCGCGGCGCTGGTCGTTGAAGGTGTCGAGGTAGAGGCGGACGTTGTCCTCGCCGGCGACGTTGTCGCGCCGCGCTACGGACGCGCGAACTTTCGTCGGGTCGTCGAAGCAGTGGAAGGCGACGTAGAGGAACTTCGCGTCGTAGCCCATGATGGCCTCGGTCGGCACGGTCGGCGCGATGTTGTCGCCGGGGCTTGTCTGGTAGAAGTCTTTGAAGACCGCACCGGACTTCCAGATTTCATCGTCCAGCTTGCCGTCAATGACGGGCGCTTTATCGAAGCGCGGGACGGTGACGGGCGCGGCCTTCTCAGGCGGGAGCGGGGGCATGCCCTTTGATGTGGATTTCGCCGCGACGGTCGCGCCCGTCTTCGCCGCATCCGTTGTCGTCGTCGTCGTTGTGGCGGGAGTCGTCGTCGTTGTCGTCGAGGCGGACTTCGTAACGTCGGGAGTCGGCGAAGGCATGGCCGAAGCGATCTGCGCCCGCACGGCTGTCGTCGGGACGAGGCAGAGGGCACAGAGAAGGGCGACTTTTCTAAAAATGTTCATCATCTTTTCTGGAGGCTTTTGGGCCGGGGCGGGACAGTCGGCTATCGCCGCCGCACGATCTTTTAGTTGGTGAGTCCGCTCACACGATCTCGCGCCAGAATAAGCGGCATCGTCGTGCTTCTGTTTTCAAACCGACCGCGTGGAGTTAGATCGGCTTTCGTCAATACTTGTTGCGGCTACTCGCCGTCGGTCGCGCACCCCGAAGGAAGCGGCGCGAGGTCGGGCGGGACGAGCGCCGCGACAGGCACGGGCATCGTTGCGTTCACCCTCGCGGGCTGCGGCGCTGCGGCCTTCGAGTTGCCGACGCCGTCCCGGTTCGCGCGCCTTACGTTCAAGAGCTTCAAGCGCATCCCCTTCTCCGTCGCGCGAGTCGCGCCGGCGTCGTTTAGAGTCGGGCCGATGCGACGCAGCGTTTCTTCCGCCATCTTTTGCGCGCCGAGCTTCTCTAAGCCGCTCGCGACATAGGCCACGCGCATCTGCTTTTCCGCCGACTTCTCCCACCTCCGCACGGCCTCTTTTTCGTTCGAGCCGTTCGCGAGAGCATCGGCGAAAGAGGGCAAGCCGACAACGGAGTCCGGCGCGTTGAGCATTGCGAGGTCGCCCTGCGCGAAGAAGCTCCGCGGCAGCGCGGCGGCTTCGCCGAGGACGACGCGCGTCTCGACGTTTGAAAGCGCGGCCTTCACTATTTCCGTCCCGCTCGTGGGGTCAATGAGCATGGCGAGTCGTTCGCCGGCGTCCGTCTTCGCCGTGGCTTCGACGCGCGGCTGAGCCTGCGAGCGACCGTCGCTCTTCTTCGTGGCCGCCAGCGCCTGAGGGCACGCCTTATCCCTCGCCTGATAAGAAGCGAGGAGCGGATTGGCGCGGCGCGTAACAAGCTCGCTTGCGCCGTCGTCCGCCCGCAGGTTAAGGAGCGTATGAAGAATCTCGCCGCGGATGCGCGCGCCGAGCGCGCTCTTGAGCGCCGAAAGATCGTTCGAGATTTGCGGCGCGGCGAAGAGCGCCGCAGCGAGGAGGATGAATGTGATGACTGACCTGTGTTTCATTTTCTTCACCCACCTTGGGTCGGGTTTCGTTTGCGTTTGCCCTCAAGGGCGTTCGTTAAATCCCCAGTGCGTGCGGTCGGTCGTTGCGGCGGCTTCGCGCCGAATTTATGTTCCCGCTTTAGACGGAGCGAGTCTGTTTATTATTTCAAAAACTTCAAGCCCGCCCTGTTCTACCTGCTAAACACCGCATCCGAATATTTCGTGGCAACTTTTTTTCGCTTACAATGACGGGCAGCGTTTCTTATTCGTTAACGGCATACAAGCATCAACGGCTTTCGCGCATGTATTTTTCGCGACGCCCTAGTCCGCCGTAAGCCCTTTGGTCTCGCACCCTGTTAGTGGCGCGTCCCCGGATTAGGTTTCAAATATTTTCGCGGCCCGGTTCCTTTAATTACACCGCGCCACCTTCCTCTAACGTAACAGGATGCCGTGGGGCGCTCGGTCTCCTCAATCGAATTGTGACGAAACGCAGGGGGGCCGGATGAACTGCCGGAATCGCGGGACGAAAAGGAAGTGTTCGGAAACGAAAATCACAACTTTTACAGGCGGGAAATGATTATGAAACACAGACGTTTCGGGCGGAAGGGCTGGCCGGTCGGCGAGATCGGCTACGGCATGTGGGGCATGGGAGGCTGGAGCGGGTCGGACGACGAAGAGTCTATGCGCTCGCTCGAGCGCGCGGCCACACTCGGCGTCAACTTCTTCGACACGGCATGGGCCTACGGCGAGGGGCACAGCGAAGCCTTGCTCGGCCAGCTCGTGCGCGCGAACCCCGACAGGAAAATCTACACGGCGTCGAAACTCCCTCCGAAGAATCGCCAGTG
>DASQLL010000237.1:0-8720 GCA_035630035.1 Pyrinomonadaceae bacterium
CGCGCCGTCACACTTTCTACGGCGAGTGTCTCGCGCGCGTCGAGGCGGTGCCGGGCGTGCGTTCGGCTGCGCTGACTTTGTCGCTCCCCATTGACGGGTCGAACTGGAACTCCGTCTTCATCGTGGGCGACAAGCCTGTGCCCGCGCGCGGCGACCTGCCGAGCGCCGCCTTCACGCCCATCAGCGCGGGCTACTTCAAGACGATGGACATCCGGCTGCTCAAGGGGCGCGCGTTCGGCGCGGCGGACGCGGCGGACGCGCCGCGCGTGGTGGTGATTAACGAGACGCTGGCGCGCAGGCTTTGGCCGGGCGAAGACCCCGTGGGGAAACGTCTGAAGCAGGGATGGCCGGAGAATGAGACGCCGTGGCGCGAGGTCGTCGGCGTCGTCTCCGACGTGAAGATGAATGGGGTGGACAGGGAGACTCCGCTCCAAGCATACCTCCCGCTCTCGCAGGAGCCTTCGCGCCCGCTCGTTCTGGTCGCGCGCACCGGCGGCGACCCGCTGGCATTGTCCATGGCCGTCGAACAGGCCGTCCATTCGATAGATAAAGACCTGCCGGTCTTCGGCACGCGCTCGATGGATCAACTGATGGGCAACGCCATCGCGCAGCAGCGGCTGTTGATGCTCCTGCTGGCGTGCTTCGCCGGACTCGCCCTGACGCTGGCGGCGGTCGGCATCTACGGCGTGATGAGCTACGCCGTCGCGCAGCGGACGCACGAGATAGGCATACGCATGGCTCTGGGCGCGCGAGGGAGAGACGTTCTGAAGATGGTAATCGGTCAGGGGATGGCCGTCACCCTCGCGGGCGTAGCGCTCGGACTGGCGGGGTCGCTCGCGCTGACGCGCATGATGGTCAGATTACTCTACGGCGTCTCGGCAACCGACCCGTCGGTCTTCGTCCTCGTCCCGCTGCTTCTCGCGGCGGTCGCGCTCCTAGCCTGCCTCATCCCCGCGCGACGCGCGACGAAAGTAGACCCGATGGTGGCGCTTAGATACGAGTAAAGCCGTGACAGGTGACGAGTGACAGGTGACAGGAAAGAACAAGTTTTTACCTGTCACCTGTCACCCGTCACCTGTCACGCGAACGGAGTGAGCAATGAGAACTCTCTGGCAAGACCTTCGCTACGGCGCGCGAATGCTCGGTAGGACGCCGGGCATCACAGCCGTCGCCGTGCTGTCGCTCGCGTTGGGCATCGGCGCGAACACGGCGCTGTTCAGCGTCGTGGACGCGATGCTTCTGAAGAAGCTGCCGGTTAAAGAGCCTGACCGACTGGTGCTGTTTAAGTCGCTCTCGAACGCCGGCTTCAGCCCCGGCGGCTATAACGGGAACAGCGACCGCGACGCCGCGGGCCGGACGGTCAGGACTTCTTTCCCGCACCAGACCTACGTGCGCTTGCGCGAACAGGGGGGCGGCGCGCTCTCGGACGTGCTCGCCTTTGGCGGCGTGAATCTGAACGTGAACGCCGGAGGGCAGGCCGAAGTCGCGTCGGGTCAGGCCGTGTCGGGGAACTACTACGCGGCGCTGGGGGTCGAGCCGCTCGTCGGGCGCGCGATCAATGACGAGGACGACCGCGCGTCTGCAATCCCCGTCGCCGTCTTAAGCCACCGGTACTGGCAGCGCCGGTTCGGCGGCGAGCGCTCGGTCGTGGGCCGCCAGATCAATCTCAACGGCGTCGCCTTCACGGTGGTCGGCATCTCTCCGCCCGGCTTCGACGGGACGATGCAGGTCGGCTCATCGCCTGACGTTTCAATCCCCATCAGTTGGGAGCCGCAGGTGAACACCGAGCGCTCGCGCATGGCGGGCGCGGGCGTTTGGTGGCTGCGCGTGATGGGAAGACTCAAGCCCGGCGCGACCGCAGAGCAGGCGCAGGCGAGTCTGGACGGAGTCTTCCGTCAATCGGTCGTCGAGCATCGCGCGGCGCGCCAGTCGCAGCAGACGCAAGGGGCGAACGCTATCAAGCCGCTCGACCCCGGCGACATACCGAGTCTTGCCGTAGGCTCAGGCTCGCAGGGCGAGATGGATACGCGCGAGTCTTACGAAAGGCCGCTCCACCTTCTGATGGGCGTCGTCGGCCTCGTGCTTCTTATCGCGTGCGCGAACGTCGCGAACCTCCTGCTCGCGCGCGCGGCGTCGCGCCAGAAGGAGATCGCGGTGCGGCTCGCGCTCGGCGCGCGGCGCAGGCGTTTGATACGACAACTGCTGACCGAGAGCATGCTGCTCGCCTGTCTGGGCGGAGCGCTCGGCGTGCTGCTCGCCTTCTGGATCAAGGACGGGCTGATGGCGACGAGCGACTGGGGCGGCAGTTGGATGAGGGCGCTTGAACCGAGTTTAGACCTTCGCGTCCTCGGCTTCACGCTGGGGCTGTCGCTCCTGACGGGCATCCTCTTCGGCCTCGCGCCCGCGTGGCGCGCGACTAAGACAGACCTTGTGCCCGCGCTCAAGGACAGCAGCAGGAGTTCGAGCGCGGCCACGCGCTCTTGGCTGAGCAAGTCGCTCGTCGTGGCGCAGGTCGCGCTCTCGCTGCTACTGCTCGTCGGCGCGGGGCTGTTCCTGCGAACGCTCGTCAACCTCCGGCGCGTCGAGACGGGATTCAATACGCGCAACCTTCTACTGTTCAGCGTAGACCCCGGCCTCATCGGCTACAAGGACGAGCGGCTGGTGAACCTGTACCGGCAGATGTCCGAGCGCATCGAGGCCGTGCCCGGCGTAAGCTCCGTCACGTTCTCGCGCAACGCGCTGCTCTCGTTCGCTTCGAGCAGCCGCAACTTTTATTTGCCGACCGCGACGCCCGGGCCGGACGGCAAGGTGAAAGAGGACGGCGAAGTCTACGTCCATCAGGTGCGCGAAAACTTTCTGGAGGCGATGGAGGTTCCGCTCATGCTTGGGCGCGGCCTCTCCGCGCGCGACGACGCGCGCTCGCCCAAAGCCGCCGTCGTGAACGAGACGTTCGCGCATCGCTACTTCCCCGGCGAGAACCCAATAGGCAAACGCTTCAGCTTCGAGCCCGACAAGCCCGGCGAAGTCGAGGTAGTCGGCCTTGCGCGCGACGCGAAATACACGAGCCAGCGCGCGAAGACGCCGCCGACCGCGTACCTGCCGTGGTTGCAGGAACTGCGGAGCCTCGGCTCGGTCTTCTTCGAGGTTCGTACCACGGGCGACCCCGCGGGCGCCGTCGCGGCCATTCGTCAGGCCGTGCGGGACGTGGACGAGGGGCTTCCGATGGGCGGCATCAAGACGCAGATCGAGCAGGCCGACGAAACGATGGCGATGGAGCGTCTGTTCGCGAAACTCCTGAGCCTCTTCGGCCTGCTCGCGCAGCAGCTCGCCGTCATCGGGCTGTACGGAGTGTTGGCGTGGTCTGTGTCGCGTCGCACGCACGAGATAGGCATACGCATGGCGCTCGGCGCCAGTCGCGGCGACGTGCTCAAGATGATCTTCCGGCAGGGGATGACGCTGACGCTGTTTGGAATCGCGCTGGGTCTGGCGGGGGCCTACGTGCTCACGAAATATATGGAGAGCCTGACGGACATGCTCTACGGCGTTTCGCCCACAGACCCGCTGACGTTCTCTGTTATCGCGCTGTTCCTCATGCTCGTGGCGCTAATCGCTTGTTACATACCCGCGCGCCGCGCTACGAAAGTTGATCCGATGGTCGCTCTTCGGTACGAATGAGAGTCTGGAGTCTGGAGTCTGAAGTCTGGAGTCAAAGACAGGTTCTTAGTTTTGACTTCAGACTTCAGACTCCAGACTCCAGACTTGAAGTTGAGGTGAATGATGGAATCATTGCTTCAAGACTTGCGTTTCGGGATGCGCGTGTTGTGGAAGAAGCCGGGCTTCACGCTTGTCGCGGTGTTGACGCTCGGCATAAGCATCGGCATCAACACGGCGGTCTTCAGCGTAGTGTACGCGGCGCTCGTGCGCCCTTTGCCGTTCGCCGACCCGGACGCCCTTGTCGCCGTCGCGGCGGAGAACAAACGGGGCGGCGTGGCCGACACGCGCGGGGCCGCGCCCGCCGACTTCGTTGACTGGCGCGCGCAGAGTAGCTCCTTTGAAGGCCTCGCCGCGTACACGGGCGGCGGCCTAACCTTGAGCAGCGGCGACGCCACCGAAATGATTTCGGGCGTCCGCGTCTCGGAAGATTTCTTCAAGACGCTCGGCGCGCAGCCCGCGCTGGGTCGTACGCTCGCGCCGGAAGAGTTCGCGGGGGGCGGCAACCGCCCCGTCGTCCTGAGCTATCGGCTTTGGCAGAGGCGATTCGGCGGCGACCGCGGCGTGCTCGGCAAGACGCTGACGCTCGCGGGCGGCGCGAGCGCGAGCGTCGTCGGCGTCATGCCGGAGGATTTCAGATACCCATCCTACGCGGAAGTCTGGACGGCGCTGCCGCGCGAGTCGGGCGAGCTTTTGCAGCGCACGAGCCGCTACTTCGCGGTCGTCGGTCGTCTTAAAAACGGCGTGACCGAGGCGCAGGCGCAAGCCGAGTTGGGCGGCGTCGCCGCGCGTCTGGCCGAGACCTACCCGAAGTCGAACGAGGACTGGGGCGTGCGCCTCATCCCGCTCAGGGAGACGCTGGTCGGTAACGCGCGCACGGCGCTCCTCATACTGTTCGGCGCGGTCGGCTTCGTGCTTCTTATAGCGTGCGCCAACGTCGCGAACCTTCTTCTGGCGCGCGCGACGGCGCGGCACAAGGAGGTCGCGATACGCGCCGCGCTGGGCGCGACTCGCTGGCGCGTCGTGCGGCAACTGCTGGCCGAGAGCGTTCTGCTCGCGGTCGCGGGCGGCGCGTTGGGCACGTTCCTCGCGCTGTGGGGTGTGGATGCGCTGGTGGCGCTCGTGCCCGAAGACCTGCGCTTCGCGCGTTTGGACGAAGCGCGCGTGGACGTTGCGGTGCTGGTCTTCACGGCGGGCGTCTCGCTTCTGACGGGAGTTCTCGTCGGACTCCTGCCGGGCCTCAAGGCGTCGAAGCCCGACCTGCACCGGGAGCTAAAAGAGACGGGGCGCAGTGTGACGGCGGGCGGGCGACTCAGGCGCGCGCGCGGCGTCCTCGTGGTGACGGAGATCGCCGTGACGCTCGTGCTTTTGGTCGGCGCAGGCTTGCTCGTCCGAAGCTTCGCGCGTCTTCAGCAGACCGAGCTGGGCTTTGACCCGCGCAACTTGCTGACGTTGACCGTGAGCGCGCCGCAGCAGTTGTACGGACAGACCGAGCAGCGCGCGAGCTACTACCGGCAGATGCAGGAGCGCATGGCGGCTCTCCCCGGCGTCCGCTCGGTCGCGACGATTTCGAGTCTGCCGCTCGACTGGGTTCTCAACTTCTCATACGCGGTCGAAGGCCGCCCCGCGCGCCCCGGCGAAGACCCGCAGGCCGATTACAGCTCGGTCAGCCCGAACTACTTCGACGTGATGGGCATACCACTTCGCAAGGGGCGCGGCTTCACAGAGCGCGACGCGGCGGGCGCGCCCGACGTTGCGGTAATAAACGAGACGATGGCACGCCGCGTCTTCCCCGGCGAAGACCCTTTGGGGAAGCGTCTGACGATTGACTACATGGAACGACGCGTGTCTCTGGAGGTCGTCGGCGTCGTCGCGGACTCCAAGCAGTTGGTGAATGAGGAGACGAACATTCGCATCTACGACTGCTACCTGCAAAGGCCGTGGCTCTCCTCGTCGTTCGTCGTCCGAACGGAGGGCGACCCCGCCGCGCTCGCGACAGCCGCGCAGAAGGCCGTGCGCGAGGTTGACCCTAGCCGCGCGGCCTCGGACGTGAAGACCATGGAGCAGCGCCTCTCCGAGTCGGTCGCGCAGCCGCGCTTCTACACGCAGCTCCTCGGCGCGTTCGCGCTCGTGGCGCTGCTGCTCGCAGCCGTCGGCGTTTACGGCGTGATCAGCTATTCCGCCACGCAGCGCACGCACGAGATCGGCGTCCGCATCGCGCTCGGTGCGCGCAGCAGCGACGTGATCAGGATGGTCGTAGGCCACGGCATGGCGCTCGCGCTCGCGGGAGTCGCGGTGGGACTCGCCGCGGCCTTCGCGCTGACGCGAGTCATGTCGGGGTTGCTCTACGGCGTCACGGCCACAGACCCTGCGACGTTCGCGGGCGTCGCGCTGCTGCTCGCGGCGGTCGCGCTGCTGGCCTGCTTCATCCCCGCACTGCGCGCGACGAAGGTTGACCCGATAGTTGCTCTCAGACACGAATGAAGAGTGACAAACGAGCTATTAGCCGTTAGCTGTTAGCTTTTAGCCAAGCCGAAATGCCGCGCGTCTTCCGGCTAACAGCTAAAAGCTAAAAGCTAACAGCCTTCTAAAAGAGGTGAACTATGGAAACATTGCTTCAGGACTTGCGCTTCGGGCTTCGGACGATGTTGAAGAAGCCGGGCTTCACGTTGGTCGCCGTGCTGACGCTCGCCTTGGGGATTGGGGCGAACACGGCCATCTTCAGCGTGGTCAACAAGGTTCTGCTCCACCCGTTCGACTACAAGGACGCCGAGCGCATCGTCGGCGTGTGGGAGAGGCCCGCAGGGATGGAGCGCAACGAGGTCGCGGCGGGGAACTTCGCCGACTGGCAGCGGCAGACCGACGTGTTTGAAGAGATGTCCATGCTCTCCTTCTGGAGCGCGAACCTGACGGGCACGGACTCGCCGGAACTGCTGCGCGGCTTCCTCGTAACGTCGAACCTCTTCGATCTGCTCGGCGTCCAGCCCGTAAGGGGGCGCGGTTTTACGGCGCAGGAGATGCAGCCCGGAAGCGATACCGTCGTCGTCTTAAGCCACGAGCTTTGGCAGCGGCGCTTCGGCGGGCGCGAAGACATACTCGGCCAGACGCTTCAACTGAACGGGCGCACGCGCACCGTCGTCGGAATCATGCCGCCGGGCTTCTCCGTTCACCGCCGCGCGGAATTGTGGGGGCCGCTCGCGCTCGACGCACAGAGCCTCGCGAACCGTCGCGCGCACTACCTCATATCCTTCGCGCGTCTGAAAGAGGGCGTCGGCGTTGAGCAGGCGCAGGCGCAGTTGAGCGCCGTCGCGCAAAGGCTCGCCGCCGAGCACCCGGACACGAACGCGAACGCGGGCGTGCGACTCATACCTCTGCACGAGCAGACGGTCGAGAACGTACGCCCCGCTATACTCGCGCTGCTCGTCGCCGTCGGGCTAGTGCTTCTGATCGCGTGCGCGAACGTCACGAACCTTCTGCTCGCGCGCGCAGCCGTAAGGCAGAAAGAGGTCGCGATTCGTCAGGCGCTCGGCGCGAGCCGTTGGCGACTTGCGCGGCAGCTTATGACGGAGAGCCTGCTGCTCGCCTCTCTAGGCGGCGCGGCGGGACTTCTGCTTGCGCTGTGGGGCGTCGAGCTTCTGTCGAAGAGCATACCGGAGGCGGCGACGTTCGCGATGCCGCAGGTCAGGCAGATCGGGATTGACTCTCGCGTGCTGGGCTTCACCGCGCTGATCTCGCTTTTGACTGGCGTGGTGTTCGGACTCGCGCCCGCGTTCCAGTCGTCGCGCCAGCGTCTGAGCGAGACGCTCAAGGACGGCAGCAAGGGCGCGGGCGGCGAAGGGCGCGGGCGGCGTCTGCGCTCTCTGCTCGTCGTCTCCGAGGTCGCGCTCTCGTTCGTGCTTTTAGTCGGCGCGGGGCTTTTGGTCAAGAGCGTCGTCAAGCTGCTCAGCGTTGACCCCGGCTTCGACACCGAAAATGTTTTGACGATGCGCGCGACGCTGCCCTCCGCTAAGTACAGGGAGAATGCGAAGGTGACGGCCTTCTTCGAGCAGGCAATCGAGCGTCTGCGCGCGACGCCGGGCGTTACTGCGGCGGGCGTGGTCAGCCAACTCCCGCTCGGCGGCAGCAACACGGGCACGGTCTTCGTCGTTGAGGGGCGCGAGCCTACGCAACCCGGCGGCGGCATAGGCGCCGACAACCGCGTCATCAGCGAAGACTACTTCCGCGTGATGAACATCCCCTTGATGCGCGGGCGCGGGATCACCGAGGACGACCGTGCAGACCATCCCGGCGCGGTCGTCATCGGCGAAACGCTGGCACGCCGCTACTTCGCGGGCGAAGACCCCTTGGGCAAACGCATACGCGACAACGCGCCCAACTCGCCGTGGTTCACAATCGTCGGCGTCGCGGGCGACGTGCGCCACTGGGGTTTGGATCGCGAGCCGACGCCGATGCTCTACTACTCATACCGCCAGTCGCCTGACAACTCGATGGTCTTGACGGCGCGCACCTCCTCGGACGCCGAGGGGATGACGAACGCGGCGCGTCAGGCGGTGCTGGCCGTTGACAGGGATCAGCCCGTCCACGAAGTGAGGACGATGCGGCAGGCCGTGGGCGAGTCGGTCATGCTCCAGCGCTGGACGACCGCGCTCTTGGGCATCTTTTCGGCCCTCGCGATGCTGCTCGCGTCGGTCGGCATCTACGGCGTGCAGGCCTACAACGTCGCGCAGCGCACGCACGAGATAGGCATACGCATGGCGCTCGGCGCGCAAGGTAGAGACATCCTCCGCATGGTCGTGCGTCAGGGCATGACGCTGGGTTTAGTGGGCATCGCGCTCGGACTCGCCGCCGCGCTCGCGCTCTCGCGACTGATGGCGGGGCTTCTCTTCGGCGTAAGCCCTAACGACCCTGCAACCTTCGCGTCCGCGGCCCTTCTTCTCTCGGCGGTCGCGCTCATAGCCTGCCTCGTCCCCGCACGCCGCGCGACGAAGGTAGACCCGATGGTCGCTCTC
>DASQLL010000238.1:0-3948 GCA_035630035.1 Pyrinomonadaceae bacterium
CCGAGTTTACGGTAATCCTCTGAGTACAACTGGAGGAGAGTCCCGAAGCGTCCGTGACCGTCCAAGTGATATGTGTTGTCCCGATGGGGTACGGCGCGGTTAGAAGCTGGTTATCACTCCTCTGGGCCGTCACCGACACGCCCGTCGTTGGATTCGTCGTCGGCATCCCCGGATTGACCGTCGCCTCGGACGAATTGGCCGGAGCCGTCACCGATTGATCGGCAGGGCAGGTGATGGTCGGGCCGCTGCCGGCGGGAGCGACCGTGACAGTGAAACTGCAACTGCCGCCGCCCGTGGTCGAGGAGACGCCGACCGACGTTGTGCCAACGGGGAAGAAGGTGCCCGACGCCGGAGTGGAGCTTATCTCGCCGCATTCGCCTACACCCTCCGCGCTGGAGAACGACACAATCGCGCCCGGATTTCCGCCTTGGGTAGTGTTTGCGACGACGGTGATGTTACCCGGGCAATCAAGGACGCAGAAGTCTCCGGCACCGCCGCCGGCGATGACTTCGAACGTGGCGGTCGCCGTGTTGTTGTCGTTGTTGAGATCTGGCTCCGCCGAGGTGGGGGTTGAGACGCTCGCCGTCGTCACGGCGGGGCCGGTAGCCGCGCCGGCCGTATAGACGGCTGTGAATTCCGCTTTCTGGCCACTGCCGAGACTCGCTATCGTGCAATCTTGGGAGTCTGCGGGCAGGCAGGCCGAGCCAGTGTCTTGAGAGAAGGAGGCGAGCGACGCGCCCGCCGGCAGGAAGTCTTCGACGTGGACGTTCTGCGCCATGTCGGGGCCGTCGTTGCCGACAACCAACACGAAGGCGATAGGGTCGCCGGGGGCGACCGAAGCGGTTGCGCTGCGCGTGAACTTATGGACGAAGAGGTCAGAGACCGGATTCGCGACGCTGCGGACGGTGAAGTACGCCGTTGCGCGTATCGTCCCGTTCGCGCGCGTGAGGTTCACCCTCCACGTGCCGCGGTTGTTGACGAGGATGCCGTCGTTCGCTCCCGGGCTACTGTCAAACCGTTTTGAGGCTTCGTCCAAAGGGAGTGTGTAGTCGTACTCGGTCGTCGTGCTTACTTGGCCGAGATCGCTCTCATCAATTAGGCCGGCGGGGTTAACCCACGAGACGCGCCACTGGAACTCCGGGAACGTCGCGGCGGGCACGCCCGTCGCCCTCACGCACACTTTGTCGCCCAGATTGAATATGTCCTGCGCGGCCTGCGTCGCACAATTATAAGTCTCGACGGACGGCTCCGGCGCCGCCTGTAAAGCGAGCGGTGTGGTCAGGGGCAGGCCGATGTGCGGGATTACTGATGGCGCCGCCCCCTCCTTGATCGGATTAATGCTGGCGGCTTCCGCGGGGACTGCGCGCTTCCCCGTGGCCGACTTTGCGGCCCAGCCGAAATTAACAGCAGCGGCGAGCAGGCAAATAAATATCGAGAACACGCCCAGCCGGACGAGCGCGGCGGCGGAAGGTTTCATCCTACCGAGACGAAAAGGTGCGGAGAAAATTCGGCTTTTCATAATCAATATATCTCCCTTTCAATTTAACCTGACAGACGACCCCTTCCATTCATCAGGCGTCTCGAAGTGTGCGGCTCCCGCCCAAAGCCAAGGAGTTGGGGCTGCTCGCATGGGGACAAGAGCGCTCGCGAGACTCGAAATCTGATGGGGCACACACTAGGCTGGTCTTTCTCGTATTATTCCTCTCCGGCCTCTCTGCATGAGATCGGAGTGGGTAGATGCAAGAGTGTTGCAGTGTTGGGCCGGACTTCCCATTGGCCCTTGTTGTGTGCATCAAGTCCTATCGACGCCGACGCGGTTGTTGCCAGTTGATGGCGGTCTACTGGATCGCGCCTGCCCAGACTTTGCAGGGGGCAGTGCAGATGTACGGGTTAACGTCGTCGCCGACGCCCGACGATCCGGGTGCGAGTGGCCTGCGCGCTCGCAACGGAAGTACAAGTCAAGGTAAGCATGATGAAAGCGGACGCCTTCAGCGTGAAGCGAATCCTATTTATTTTTAGACTCCTTAAGTTTTCAGAAAAGCCTGATTAGCTGGGCAGCGCCGGCTGCGGCACTGCGTGTTTGCTAGGAATATAGGCAAGGGAAAACTTCAGGTAAGCAAGTTCCAAACAAAGTTGCAAAGCGAGACTTCTGTGTGCAGGCTTCATATCGCGATAGAAGCGGAGGAAGTATTTATGCTAAATTCGATTCGTTGTCAATAAAAATCTGACGACGGGCCCAAGAAATTTAAAGCTCCGTTCAGTTTCGCCCCGGCAGATTCGATTTAACAGACACGCGAATGACACCTAAGCAGCCCGCTCCGTGCCTTTCCGTCGTCGTCCCCGCTTACAACGAGGAGGCGACGCTCGCGCACGTGGTCGAAAAGCTACTTTCGATACCCCAACTCCTCGAAGTCGTCATCGTGGACGACTGCTCCAGTGACAGTACACACGAGGTCGCGCTCCGGCTCGCCGGCACGCACCCGCAGGTTCGCGTCGCGCGACACGCGAGCAACAGCGGAAAGACCGAGGCGCTCCGCACGGGCTTCGCACTGACGCGCGGCGAGATCGTCATCGTGCAGGACGCAGACCTCGAATACGACCCGTCGGAGATACCGCTCGTCATCCAGCCGATATTGGGCGGCCACGCGCACGTCGTCTACGGCTCGCGCTTTCTAGTCCGGCGCGCGACGCGCGTCCTCTACTTCTACCACTACCTCGCCAACAAGAGTCTGACCTTTCTCTCGAACGTGATGACGAACCTCAACATGACCGACATCGAGACCGGGTACAAGGCCTTCCGCGGCGAGATCATACGCAACATGGTCATCGGCTCGCGCGGCTTCGGCTTTGAAGTGGAAGTGACGGCGAAGGTCGCAAAGCTCGGCTGCGCCATCTACGAAGTCCCCATCAGTTACTACGGGCGCACATACGAAGAGGGCAAGAAGATCGGCCTCAGCGACGGCGTGCAGGCGCTCTGGCTCATCTTCCGCTACAACCTCTTTTGCTCGCTCGGCAACTCCTTCCGCGAGATGCCGGAGTTGAGCGACACGACCAGCCAGCAGATTGGCGCGCGCGCCCACGATAACCAACTCTATGACTGACGCGCTCGTCTATGAGGGCCGCGACCTCGAAGCGATGTCGTTCGCCCGCAACTACCACCGTTGGATTCTCGATCTGTTCCGGCCATACCTCGGCACGCGGCTCGTCGAGGTCGGCGCAGGCTCCGGCTCGTTCTCCGAGATGCTGCTCGCGCTCCGCCCCGAATCGCTCGCGCTCGTCGAGCCTTCGGGCATGCATCGCCAGCTCGTCGAGGCCGCCGCGACGTGGCAGACCGAGACGCGCGTCACAATCTTCAACGACACCTTCGACCGCGTGGCCGCGCGCATACGCGACGCGGAGCTACCGGACTCTATCATCTACGTCAACGTGCTTGAGCACGTCGCCGACGACGAGGCCGAGCTTGCGCTCGTGCGCGAGACTCTGTGCGAAAAAGGGCGCGCGTTCATCTTCGTCCCCGCGCTCAGTTGGCTCTACGGAAGCTTCGACGCGATGGTCGGCCACAGGCGACGCTACGCGCGGCCAGAGCTGCGCGCGAAGTGCGAGCGCGCGGGACTCCGGATCATCAAGTCAATCTACTTCGACGCGGCGGGCGTTCTGCCGTGGTGGGTCAAGTACCGCGTGCTGCGGTCTGAAAAGATGGAGCCGGGCGCGGTCAAATTCTACGACGACTTCTGCGTCCCCACGCTCAGACGAATCGAGGCAGCGGTCGCGCCGCCCTTCGGCAAGAACATTCTGCTCGTGGCCGAGAAGGCTTAAGGCGGAAACCCGACCGTCAGGGAGGGTGTATAACGTGTGGCGACTGACACCCTCCCTGACGGTCGGGTTTCCGCCTCGCACGACGAAACCTTTAAGACAACAGTGAGACAGATGAAAAAACTTTTCGTTACG
>DASQLL010000239.1:0-6541 GCA_035630035.1 Pyrinomonadaceae bacterium
CCGCCATTCGAGCGTGAAGCGGCACTCGCCCGCGATGATGTTCTTCGCGGTGCCGCCCGCGACCACTCCGACGTTGACGGTCGTGTGCGGCGGGTCAAAATCCGCGTGCGCGTCGCGCTTTAACTCCTCGGCTATTCGTTCGATGCGCGTGATTAGTCGCGCGGCGCGCGTTATCGCCGACGCGCCCAAGTGCGGGTATGCGCTGTGCCCCTCGCGCCCCAGCACGGTCACGTCTGCGAGGCAGTAGCCTTTCCCGGCGCGCATCGGCTGCAAAGAGGTCGGCTCGCCCACGACGGCGTGCCGCGCGCGGAAAGGCTTTGACTGGGCAAGCCGCTTCGCGCCGAGACAGCCCACCTCCTCGTCCGCTGTCAGCACGAGCGCGAGCGTGCGCGGAAGCCTCCGCACGTCCGTCTCCTCAATCGCCGCGAGCGCAGCCGCGATGAATCCTTTCGTGTCGCACGCGCCGCGCCCGTAGAGTTTCCCGTCTCGCTCGGTGAGCGCGAGCGCCTCCGTCCACGCCGCATCGAAAGGGACGGTGTCGGTGTGCCCTACGAGCGCAAGCTCAACCTCTCCGCCGTCTTCAAACGTCTTCGGGTGGACAGCGACGAGCTGGAATTTCTTCACGCCCTGTTCGTCCGTGTACGGGAATAGCCGAGCGCACAGCCCCGCACCTTCCGCGCGCGCCGCCGCGTAAGTAATGACTTCGAGGTTCGACCGCGACGAGCGCGAGTCCATGCGGACGAGTTCGGCGAGTGTGCTTTCTACGCTCATGCTTTTCGTTCAGGCATTTGAGTCAACAGGCAAAATTTTAACAGGGATGGACAGGATAGACAGGATAAAGAAAAGTCAGAAGTCAGAACGATGAACGATGAACTGAATACAACTTGTCTTTCAGTTCATCGTTCATCGTTCTGACTTCTGACTTTTCTTTATCCTGTCTATCCTGTCCATCCCTGTTAATGATTCTTACAACTCACTCCAGAGTTTTCGTTGAAGCGCGGTGAAGCGCGTGACGATCTCTTCCTGCGCGGCGTGCCTGCCGTCTTCGACGACGAGGCGACCGCCGATGCACACGTCGCGGACGGCTGCGCGCGAGAGCGAGAAGATGATCGCCGGAAGCAGGTCTTGCGCCGACGCGCCGGCGATGGAAGGGTCGCTCAGGTCAACGGTGAAGAAGTCCGCGGCGCGAGTGGGCGCGAGATCGCCCGCGTGCGCGCCGATGCTACGCGCGCCGCTTGAAGTGGCGCACTCGAACAGACGCGCCGCGAGCGCGTGCATGCCCGACTCGCCGGAGTCGTCCCGCGCGGCCTCTCGATTTTCGTTGTCACGATTTTCGTCGTGCGCGGGCGCCAGCACGTTGCGCCGGAGTCGCAGCAGACGCAGATGGTACTCAAGCTCGCGCGCGTCTTCCAGAAGGTCAATCTGCGCGTGACTGTCCGTGCCGAGAGCTACGGGCACGCCCGCACCGAACAGCGCGTCGGCGGGCACGACGCCGTCGCCCAAGTTTCGCTCGGTCGTCGGGCAGGCACAGACGCACGCGCCCGACGAGGCGAGCGCGTGCGTCTCTTCCGGCGTGATGTGGACGGCGTGGACGCCCGTGAATCGCTCGCCCAAGAGGCCCTCGTCCGCGAGCAACGCGACGGGCGTGCGGCCAGTCTCCTCGACACACGCCGCGACCTCCGCGGGCTGTTCCGCGACGTGCATGTGCAGCACAAGCGCGCGCGCGTCCGCGAAGTCGCGCACCTCGCGCAGGTACTCTCGCGGCACGGCGCGCACGCTATGAGGCGCAACGCCGACCCACGCCGCCGGCGCCACACCGCCCGTCGCTTCGTCGAGCGCGAGGTCGCGCAGTAGAGACTCCGTGTTGCGAATGAAAGTGTCGGCGTCAGGCTCGATGAAGCGTCGCTGCCGTTCGTCTAGCGGTTTGCGGAACCCCGCGCGCGCGTAGGCCACGCGCAGAAGCGCGATTCTGATTCCGACATCGCGCGCCGCGCGCACGACCTGTTTCGAGAGAAGGTTCGGGTCGTCGTACTCCGCGCCTTCGGGCGTTCGATGCAGGTAGTGAAACTCGCCGACCGAAGTGATGCCGCCAAGCGCCATCTCCAAGAAGGCCATGCGCGAGGCGTCGTAGACATCTTCGGGCGTGAGCCGCGCGGAGGCCGCGTACATCATCTCGCGCCAAGTCCAGAATGAATCCTCGGAATGTGCGCTGCGGTATTCGGTGCGCCCGCGTATGACGCGCTGGAAGGCGTGCGAGTGTGCGTTCGCCATGCCGGGCAGCATCGCGCGGCCCGTAAGCCGGACGACGCGCGCGCCCTGCTGTTCCACATCGCCGCGCTCGCTCGCTCCCGCGTCGCCGCGCGTGAGGCGCACGACGCGGCCCGTGCGCTGGTCTGTGACGAGGGCGATGCCGCTCTCGAAGCGCCCGCCGACGAGAATCATGTCGGGCAGCCACGCGGTCTGTGCGTTGTCGGTCTCTTGCAAGTTAGGTTTCGTTGCGCGTCTCGGGCGCTTGCGAGCCTTCAGTTACCGCCGCGCGCTGCGCCTCGCTTGTTCGATGCTATCCAGCTATCCACGTTGCGCTCAAGCACGTCGAGCGGCACCGCGCCTGAGCCGAGAACCACATCGTGGAACTCGCGCACGTCGAACTTGTCGCCGAGTTGCTGACGCGCGCGCGCGCGAAGCTCTTTTATCTTCAACTCGCCTATCTTGTATGCGAGCGCCTGTCCGGGGTCGGTGATGTAGCGGTCAATCTCGTTGACGATGTCCTGCTCGGTCTTGGCGGCGTTGTCGAGGAAGTAGTCAATCGCCCTCTGCCTGTCCCACTTGTAGTGGTGCATGCCCGTATCCACGACGAGGCGGACGGCACGCCACATCTCGTATGTGAGCTGGCCGAACTTCGAGTAGGGGTCGTCGTAGAGTCCCATGTCCTCGCCCAGAGATTCGGAGTAGAGTCCCCATCCCTCGACGAATGCCGTGTAGCCGCCGTAGCGACGGAACTTCGGAATCTCGCCAAGCTCCATCGCGCGCGCGATCTGCAAGTGGTGGCCGGGCACGGACTCGTGCAGCGAGAGCGCCATCATCTCCCACTTAGGTCTTGACTCGGGCTTGTATAGATTGACGTAGTAGTAGCCGGGGCGCGAGCCGTCCGCCGCGGGCTGCTGGTAGTAGGCCGTCGTTGTGTCAGGCGCGATCTTGTCGGGAATCGGCGTTACGCCGTAGGGCATTCGCGGGATCGTCTTGATGACCTTGACGAGGTTCGGGTCTATCCGCTTCGAGATTGCGCGGTATGCGTCGAGCAGCTCCGAGGGCTTCTTGTAGTAGAACTCGTCGTCGGTGCGTAGCTTCTTGAAGAACTCTTTGTGAGTCCCCTTAAAGCCGACCTGCGTCATTATCTTCTGCATCTCCGCGCGTATGCGCGCGACCTCGCTCAAACCCTTCTCGTGAATCTGCTCCGGCGTCATGCTCGTCGTCGTGTAGCGGCGCGCGAGGAAGGCGTAAGCCTCCGCGCCGTTCGGCCACTGCCACGCGCCGATCCCGTCGAACGAGGCGGGCATGTACTCTTTCGTGAAATATTCTTTCAACCGTTGGAAAGCAGGGATGACCGATTGCGCGACGGCCTCGCGCGCGTCCCGCGTCAGACGCTCGCGATCCGCGGCTGAGATGTCCGAAGGGTACTCTTTGAAGGGTTTGAAGAAGGGGCTGTCTTCGGGGCGCGCGACGATCTGCTTGTCCAACTGTCCGGGCACGCGCTGCTGCACGATCTTCGGCCAGAGCATCTTCTCGCGCACGCCCTCGCGCATGAGCGCGATTGTGTCGTCCATGTAGCGCGGCAGAAACTTCATGCGCGCGAGCCAGTCGTCGTAGTCCTTGACGGTCTGGAAGCGCAGAAGCTCCGTCAGCTCGTCAACGGTCTGTATGCCGCCGCGCTGGTTTATCGGAAGCAGGTAGAGCTTGAACTTGTTCTGCTCGATGTCCGCGTCGAGGTCTTTCTTGAAGAGGTCGTAGTTGAGCTGGTCAGACGCGGAGAGCTGCGCGCGCTTGATTGATTGCAGTCGCTTCAAGGCGTCTTGGCGGTGCTGATGCCGCCGCCCGACGGCTTCGAGGCTAACGTCCTCCCAACGGTCGTTGTAGCGGCGGTCGCCGAGGTTCGACGCGAAGGTCGGGTACTCGCGCATCGTCCACTCCCACTCGTCGTCGAGGAGTTTATACAGAGCGCGCGTCGCAGCGCCCGCTTTAGCCATGTTGCCCTCCGTGCGCGTCGCAGACGAGCCGCGCTGCGCGCCCGCGGGCACGGTCTGGAAAAGTAGAGCGAAGACGAGCATTGAGAGGCACAGGCACTTCCGTTTGGAGCGCATCGCGTTCTTGACCTCCGAGAAGGATTACGGGATGGAGTTCATGAGACGGCAGGAGCATACAACATTCGGCGGAGGACTTGAAACCGGGCAGGGGACAAGGGCCATGCGGCGCGAGACGGGCGCGCGCTACATTCTGCCGATGCGCCACCCGACGTTTCGTCTGAGCCGCGAGCAACGTTTCATTTGAGCCGCGAGCCTTCGGACGAGCCTATCCGTCGAATGCCGTCGCGGGCCGCAAGCGTCGGCGCGTCGCCGTCAAGGAGATCAGGGAGACGTGGACGCTGCCGGAGTGAAATGATTTGACGACCTAAATCTAACGGCTTGCCTTTATTCTCGGCACGAACGCTTTATGAAAGGCTTCGAGCATATCCAGAAGCCACTCATGCTGTCGCGGCCAGTCTTGTTTGTTGGTGGGGTCTATGTTCGAGTTGTTACGAATTATGACTCGGCTGTGCTTTTGCGTCGGCTTCTCTTGCCATTCTAGCGGCGCTCCGATTTCTCTCTCTATTTGCTCTGTCTCATGACGCAGAAGGTGAAAGTGTAGCCGCGCGTCAGGGCTGGATAAGTACAACTCCACGCTGATTTCCTTGCCACGCAGTAGATTGTGAGCGCCGAATTCAAAGCCGCTCCGTCCAGTAGCAAAGCCCATCCAGTATTTATCCGGTGGTTGTGATTTTGTCGGTGTAATGAAACTTGCGCGCCGCTTGAGATAGTTGCGAAACGCAGTCCAGTATTCCAAGTGATGCTTTTGAGCTTCGGTCAAGTCGTCCACCTTTCCTCAGCGACAATCTTAATAAAAAAAAGTGAAACGGAGAATTCCCGCACCTGAATCCTTTTTTGAGTGCCGATGAAAGAACGAAGGGCGAGAGACTTTCATCCCTCACCCTTCGCCTTTCCACCACCCACTGCTGTTGCTGCCTGTTTCCTCTCTTACACTACCAGTTGAAGCGTTCGCGGTACTCGGTTGACTCGATGAAGGCGCGAACCATCTCGGCCTTGTGGAAGTTGCCTGCGTTGTCTTCGAGCTTGCGGAGCCAGAAGTTGAAGCCGTCCATGTCGCGGTCGCGGCCCTCGTCCGGGTTGCGGTGCAGATAGCCGAAGTATTGCATCAGCACGAAGGCCGCGTTCTTCTCCTTATTGCGGAACTCCGTGTTGTCGGCGACCTTGCGGAGCACGCCGGCGCGCGTCTCGGTCTGCGCGAGGAGGCCCGCGACGAGCGCGTCGCGCTCGGCCTGCGTGGGCGCGATGCCCGCGTTCTGGAAGAGCGCGTCAACGTACTCGGCGTCCGTCATCGAGCCGAAGCGCTGTTGGAACTCCGCGCGCTCGACCCAAGCGGCGGCCACCGCGCGCTTGTTGTCTTCGAGCGTCTTCTCCCAGCCCGTCTGTCCTACGACCACGCCCCGCGCCGCCGCCTGCATGTCAACGAGGAACGGGTTGCGGCGCGGCATCACGCCGAAGCTGGCCTTGTTGAAGCGGTAGAGCATGTAGCCCGTCTCCTGAAACTCGATGGAGAGGAAGAACGCGCCCGAAGTGTTGACGCGCATGCGGCCTATGCACGCCGCGTCGCCGCCGCACTTCTGAATTTCGTTCGACCAGAAGCCGAGGCCGCTGTCGTCCGGCTCGCGGTCGAGGAAGTCTCGGTACTGCTGCTCGACGAAGAGCGTCGTGTTGTCAATGTCGTTGCCGACGACGTTCAGCCCCGCGGTGTTGAAGACGCCGCTCAGGATGGTCTGCCCCTGCGCGTTCGAGACGACGACCGACGAGGCCGTGGTCAGGTCGGGCACGAACTGGCCGTCGTTCGTGTTCAGCTCAAGCTCGTTTTCGAGCGTCGAGCGCAAGACGAGGTCGCCGAGCTTCTGACCGTCCACGAAGACGCCCAGCACAGTGCCGAGCGGCAGGTTGACCTTCTCGACCTCGACGTTGAAGTCGCGGCGACCGGGCTCGCTGCGGAACCGCGCGTGCCCCCTCGGCACGAGGCCGCCTATAGCAGCGCCCGCGAGACGCGCCTCGATGCGAAGCTCGCCGTTCGGGCCGGGCGTCGGCATCGGCGCGGGGCCGGGGTCTGTGGCGTGCTGCGGGATGTTCGAGAAGGAGCCTGCGACGATGGTCGCGCCCGCCTGATTGCTCACGACGACGCGCGTCCTTGAGTTGACCGTGGGGACGGTCTGCCCGTCCTGTGTCCT
>DASQLL010000240.1:0-13427 GCA_035630035.1 Pyrinomonadaceae bacterium
AGACTTCGCAGGATGGCGTGCGGCGGGAGCGAGCCTTAGCGAGTCAGGAAGAGTTTGACGCGATACTGCGCGAGCATTTCGGCATTGTAATGTCGAGTTGATGCCGCGCCAGAGTTATCGAGTGTCCCCCGGCCACATCGCCGGCGTCAGGCCGCCAATCCGAGTTTATAATTCGAGGGGAGGGAACAGCCAATGAAAACGACCGCAAGCGTTCTCGCACTTTTACTCGCGCTCTTCGCTGTCTCGTGCAGCCGCCCGCAGCCAAGCCCTACGACCGTCTTGATCGTTCGACACGCGGAAAAGGCTTCGGACGCGGACGACAGCCCGCTGACCGAAGCCGGCGTGCAGCGCGCACAGGCGCTCGTCCGCGTGGCCGAGGACTCAGGCGCAAGCGCCGTCTACACGTCGCAGTTCAAGCGCAACCACGACACCGCGAAGCCCCTGTCCGAACGTTTGGGCGTCGCCGTCACCGAAGTGCCTGTCAACCAAAGCCCCGGCGATTACGGGAAGACGCTTGCCGGAAATATTTTGGAAAAGCACTCCGGTAAGACTGTGGTCGTGATAGGCCACAGCAATACCATAGCGGCGACGATTGAAGGTCTGACCGGGCGCGCGGCAGGGGTCGGCGACGTTCAGTATGGCGATCTGTTTATAGTTACCGTGCCTCCTTCGGGGCCGGCCAGCGTAATAAAGGCTCGGTTCGGTTCGTGAGGCGAAGCTTCACGCAGGAGTTGCGGGGCAGGATGGAAATGAAAAATGTTGCCGTTCTAATCTTTGATGACGTTGAGGTGCTGGATTTCTGCGGGCCGTTCGAGGTCTTTTCCGTCGCGGGTCGGAGGAGCGGCCTCGACCCATTCAACGTCTACACGGTCGCCGAGAGTGGCGGCCCTGTCGTCGCGCGCAACAACCTCAGCGTGAATCCCGCGCACACTTTTTCGGACTGCCCCGCGCCGGACATACTACTTGTGCCGGGCGGTTACGGGACTCGCAGAGAAATGGACAACCCCATCCTTGTTGATTGGGTCAAACGTTGCGCGGCAAGCTCGGAGCTTGTGCTGTCGGTTTGCACGGGGGCTTTGATACTTGCGAAGTGCGGACTGCTCGACGGGCTGTGCGCGACGACGCATCATGGTGCGATAGAGCTTCTAAAGCAAGCCGCGCCGAGAACTGAAGTGTTGCCGTCCGAGAGAATAGTTGATAACGGAAGAATCGTTCTTTCGGCGGGCATATCGGCGGGGATAGATATGTCGCTGTACGTCGTGGGCCGACTGTTGGGAGAAGCGCGGGCGATAGAGACCGCCGAGTACATGGAATATGACTGGTCTGGGAGGCTGAAGGCGTGAAGAGATTTATATGCGTGGCGGCGTGCGTATTGCTGATGGCAACCATCGCTTTCGGCCAGCCCGCAAAATCAGTCCGCTTGGGCAGGGAGTTCAAACTAAGGGCCGGACAGAGGGCCGTCTTGAAAGGGGGTAGCCTGCGAATCAAGTTCGCGGCGGTAGAGAACGACTCGCGCTGCCCCAAGAATGTCACGTGCGTGTGGGCGGGGAACGCGGAAGTCCTGCTTGAAGTCGGCGCGCGCAGAGGACGCGGCAAGAGTTTGAAACTGAATTCGAGCGGCAGCCCGCAGCTTTCTAATGAAGTGGAGTATAGAGGCTACAAGCTGAAGTTGGTGAGCTTAAGCCCGTACCCACAGGAAGGCCGGAAGATCGCGGCAGGGGATTACACTGTGACGTTGCTTGTCAGCAGGGAATAAGTCGCCCGCGAGGGGCGCAATTAGCCTGACTATTGATTGAAAGCGATATGCGAATGAGTGTGACCACTTATTGCTGGGAGCGCGGGCATCCCTGCCCGCCAAAGCGTGCCATTGCACGCTTCAATGCCTTCTTCACTTCTCAAGCCTACTAAATGGGCGACTTCTTGTTCGCGCTACGCGCTCAAGGCGGGCAGGGATGCCCGCGCTCCCAGGTTCACGCGATTGCAAACGGCTATAAATCTCAGTCCGTTTGCAAACCGGCGCGCGTCGTTTCGCAGTTGAACGAGTTTCTCTACGCCTGCGCTTGAGCGCGTTCGTGTATGAGTCTTCGCATGCGGTCGGCGAACAGCACGTCAATCTTCTGCGGCTCGATGATCGCCATCACCTCGCCCGCGCCGAACGAAGGGTGCAACATGGTCTGCCCCTTGGAATACTTGCGCGTGCGGTCGTATGGCCCGCCTTGAGTGAGAGTACGTCCGCCGCGAAGCTTGACGCCGCTTTTGAACGAACTGCGCGTGCTGCATTTCGGACAGTCAACGCGCGAGATGTGACCGCGCTTTGTGACGGACGCGATAAGGTGGCCGCGCTCTTCGCCGCACACCGCACACAACTTCTCAACTCGATCCCCGACCACGTAAGTCTGCTTTTCCATAAAGTACCAGCCTCTTTCAGCTCAAGCTCAGGAAAGTCAATCTAGTTTCTTGTGAGCGTTACTCAAATCAGAGTCGTGATGCTCCGAAGGCACGCGCGCGCGCGTTGACCCAAAAGTGCCCCGGCAAACCGAACGGGTTCGCCGGGGCACTCGATTACAGGGTCGGCGATTGCTCGTGTGCGAGCTTAGTAGCGACGCCCGCCGCCGTTGCCGCCGAAGCCGCCGCCGCGATTTTCGCGGGGCTTGGCTTCGTTGACGGTCAAGGCGCGACCGTTGACTTCCTTGCCGTTGAACTGCGAGATAACCGCCTCGCCCTCTTCCTTGGAAGACATCTCGACGAAGCCGAAGCCGCGCGAGCGGCCCGTGTCGCGATCTTCGACGACGCTGGCGGACTCGACCGTGCCGGCCTGCGCGAACAACTGTTGAAGTTCCTCGCTCGAAGTCTGGAACGAAAGGTTCCCGACGTAAAGTTTCATAGACATAAGTGTGTGACCTTCTCTCCCTCAAGGGAGCGTTAAGAGAAGCTTCGAATCTAAGTGGCTTCGGTGTAACGGTGGCAGCGAAGGCTCGCGTTCGGGTGCTCAGGTGAGCGGCTTCTAAGTTTGAAATCAGCCTACTCTCGAACCATCCTGAAGACCGCAGCCTGTTTCCGGGGAGCGGGATGCATCACCGTTAATGCAAGAGAGAAGGAATATCCTGCACACTAGGATGCCTTACTTAGTGGCATAGTTGCAACCGCGCAGGCACGTGCCGGCCCACCTACTCTTGTTTCTTTTCTGTTACGCCTCTGTCACATCTCGCGTCCGATGAAAGCTTACATAACTATTACAAAGCATCGCGCCGAGACTTGCTACGATGTCACCGTCGAGCGCGTCAAAATAGCGGCGGCAAATTCTAGCTAACAAGAGGGCGTATGAAGAGAGAGACAAACGTTAAACCCCAGAGGGAAGGCATCAACTGGCCGACCTCAATCACTATGGTCATCTTCCATCTGGGCGCAATCGCCGCGCTCTTTATGTTCAGTTGGCAGGCTCTGGCTGTGACTATTCTTCTGTGGTGGATAGCCGGAAGTCTGGGCGTCGGCATGGGCTTTCATCGTCTGCTCACGCACCGCGGGTATAAGACGCCGAAGTGGGTCGAGTATTTCCTGACGCTCTGCGGAGTGCTGTCGCTCGAAGGCGGACAGATAGACTGGGTCGTGACGCACCGCATACACCACTCGCACACGGACGCGCCCGGCGACCCGCACACGCCGCGCGACGGTCGCTGGTGGGCGCACATGGGCTGGATTCTCAGAGGCACGGCACAGCAGCACGGCGAGGAAACGATGAGGCGCTACGCCCCCGATCTGATGAAAGACCGTTTCCACGTCGTGCTCAACCGCACCTATTGGATTCCGCAGGTCATGCTGGGAATCGCGCTGCTGGCGCTCGGCGGCTGGGGCATGATGTTCTGGGGCGTCTTCCTGCGCGTCACTGTTAACCTGCACGCGACGTGGCTCGTAAACTCCGCGACGCACATGTGGGGCACGCGCCGTTTCGTCACCACGGACGACTCGACCAATCTCTGGTGGGTCGCGCTCCTCACGTTCGGCGAGGGCTGGCACAACAACCACCACGCGCACCCCAGAGCCGCGCGCCACGGTCTGAAGTGGTACGAGATAGATGTGAACTGGTGGGGCATACGCACGCTCCAGCTTCTGGGACTCGCGAAAGACATCAAGCTCATAAGCCGTGCCTCGATGCCTGTGCGCGCACAGAGCCAGCAGCTCAGGCGCGCTGCCTGATAGAAGTCAAAAGTAAAAAGGCGAAAGGCAAAAGAAAGACGGACTCGCCGTCTTCCTCTTTTGCCTTTTTACTTTTGCCTTTTGCCTTTCTACAATTACGTAATGCCTATCGGTGGCCGCCGCAAATCTGCCGTCTTCTTCCTCGTGCTGGGCATCTGTCTGGTCGCGCTGGCGATGGCGCTCAACGTCGGGTGGATTCTGCTCAACTGGCGCGAGGTCGCGCTCTTAGTGCTCGGAATAATCTTCTTCGTTCTGATCATCACCGGCCTCGTCCTCAACACGACCTTCCTCATTCGCGAGATCAGGCGCAACGAGCAGCACGACGCCTTCATCAACGCCGTGACGCACGAGCTGAAGACGCCGATAACTTCGATCCGCCTCTACCTCGAAACTTTGAAGAAGCGCGACCTGACGGAGGCGCAGCGCGGCGAGTTTTACGACATCATGCTCAACGACAGCGACCGGCTCTTGCAGACGGTCGAACAGGTCTTGCACGCCGGGCGCGCGTCCCACCGGCAGCGGCGCGACAACGTCTCAATCATCGGCCTCGATAAGTTGGTTCGCGAGTGCATAGACCTGCTCCGCCTTCGTTATAACCTGAACGACAACGCGCTCCGTTACGACGAATCGCTCGACGAGTTGGGCGCGCGCGTCGCGGGCGACAGGGACGAGCTGCGCGCCGCCGTCTCCAACCTTCTCGAAAACGCCGTCAAGTATTCGGATAAAGAGGTGCATATTTCCGTCGAGGTCGCGACGCTCGACGCTAAGCGCGTAGCCGTGCGGATCGCGGATCGCGGCGTAGGCATTCCGCGCACGCAACTCAAGCGCATCTTCAAACGCTTCTACCGCGTGCAGGGCGGTTTCATGAAACGATTCAAGGGAACGGGCCTTGGACTCTACATCGTGCGGTCGGTCGTCGAGAAACACGGCGGGCGCGTCTTCGCCGAGAGCGAGGGCGTGGGGCACGGCAGCACGTTCACAATCCATCTGCCGAGGGCTTAAACGAGATGAGCGCGGTACTGATTGTAGAAGACGAGAAACATCTGGCCGACGGCCTGCGCTTCAACCTTGAAGCCGAGGGGCACATGGTCGAGACGGTCGGCGACGGAGAGGCCGCGCTCTCTCTGCTCGTGGAAAAGCGCGAGCATTTCGATGCCGTCGTGCTGGACGTGATGCTTCCGGGCAAGGACGGTTTCACGGTCGCGTCCGAGCTGAGGCGCGCGGGCCGTTTCGTCCCGGTGCTTATGCTGACGGCGCGCGGCCAACCCGAAGACGTGCTGCGCGGGTTCGAGTCGGGCGCGGACGATTACCTCGCCAAACCGTTCGATCTGGCGATACTGATCGCGCGCATCAACGGGCTACTTCGACGGCGCGAGTGGTTTCATCTCGACCAGAGCGACGCGGCGGCGGAGCAAAACCTTGAAGCCGCCTCGCCCGACGCGCGCTCGGTTAATAGCTCGAAGAATGACACACTGGCGGCGGCAGGACTTGAGGATGAGTTGTTCGTCTTTGATGGAAAGACGATTGACTTCGGAGCGTTGGAATTACGAACCGGCGAGCAAACCATGAGGCTGACCCTGATGGAAGCAAGGCTGCTCCGTCACCTGATCGGCCACGCGGGACGTATAGTCTCTCGCAAGTCGCTGCTCGAAGAGGTCTGGGGACTTCAGGAAGATACGGACACGCGCGCCATAGACAACTTCATCGTCCGACTCAGAAAATATATCGAGGACGAACCGGCCCGGCCCAAACACCTACAGACGATCAGGGGAGTAGGTTATCGCTTCGTCGCGTGACCGTTACGGACATCGCTGTCAACACAAACGCGGGCGTCAGCCGGTTGAGAGTCGGCGCTTTGCCGGCACGCACGCTCACTCTTCTGCCTGTTCCGTCTTCTCAAGCTCGTGCACGTTCAGGTAATCCGCTCCACCCGCGGGGAAACTCACCAAGACCGACTCCGAAGTCCGCCCCTCGTCGCGAGTCGTCACAACGCGCAGCGCCGTCCCGACTTTTCCCTCGTAAGCGCCCGCGCGTGCGCGAACGTAATCGCCGACTTTAATCTCCGTGTCCGAGTTTGCCATTACACTCCCCACTACTTTCGCCCGCGGCGGCGAGTTGATCGGACGCGAGTCAACTCCGTCCCTTACCGAACTCTCTTAATTGCTTTCAACTTCGGGCTCGCGTCTGTCCGCCTCGGCTACGAGTTCGGCCCGCTGTTCCCTCGTCAGCGCTTGCAGGTAATTCAGAAAGTCTTCGCGCCCATCCTCATGTTCGAGCGCGCCCTCAAGACGTTCTATGAAATCGTCATACCCGGTCATTTTATTTACCGCCAGAAAGGCTCGCCCTCATAACACCCGCGTGGCCGCGTGAGACGTTCTAAGTTTTCGCACGCTTACTTCGCGCCGCTTTCTTCTTAGCGGTTTTCTTCACGACCGCCAGCCTCAGCACGTCGCCCGGCTGACAGTTAAGCCCCCGGCAGATCGTCTCCAAGGTAACGAAGTTGATCCCAAGCGCCTTACCCTTCTTTAGCCTCCACAACGTCGTGTGGCTGATACCAGTCTCTTTAGACAACCAGTAGAAAGATCTTCCGTGCTTTTCCAGCATCTCGTCAATCCGAATCTCAATCACAATCCGCATCCCCCTCCGGTCTCAAATTCGGTGCTGCGAATCTTTACCACGTATGGGAGACATTGTCTATGAGATATGCCTTAGATTTGACATATATCCTGCATCTACAATATAATCGCCCGGAATCGAGTGCAGCTAAACCCCTTCTCGGCCCCTCCGGAATCACCCGGATAGTCTGGATCAGGCAGCGTCACCTTGTTCACACGCGCCGGTTCATAGTGAGAGCTTGAGATGAATAGGCATTGTCACCGTTGCGGGACGAGATTGCGACTGAGGGAGATAAAGTGCCCCTATTGCCGTGAGTCGGCGATGGGTTGGATGCATCGCATCGTCATCGCTGCGTTCGTGATGACCGGCCTCTTTTATCTGCTCAAAATATTGTAGAAACCGCCCTTGATTCTCGGAAGGAAGACCATGACCACCAGCAGAAGAGAAAAGCCCTTCACCGCCAGATTCGTGGAGGCTGAGCCGACGGTACTTTTAGAGTTGATGAACACGACAGACCGCACCCTCAAGTGCGTCGAGATTCTGTCCATCTTTCTGAAGGACGAAGAGACTTCGGGCGGCGGCCCTTCGCGAGCCAACATTAAATTCGAGGCCGTAAAAAGTATGCAGCCGAAAGAGAAGGTCGTCTTGTCGCACAGGACTTGGATAGACGGCAAACCGTCGGACTCGCAACACGACCAGTTGGCACGCCTCCAAACGATAGACGACGGACTCAAGCCTTACGTGCTGGATATTTCATGGGAGGACCCGGACGGTAGATCGCAGTTTCAACGGATACCTGTGGGGCATTGATAGCCAAAACGCTCGAAGCAGGTGTTTGACGAACGGCTATTTCCAAGCCTGAGCGAGAGTCTCGAAAGGAAGCGCATAGTGATAGTTTGTGAATTCTGTACGCGTTACGGGTCGGATGGTAAATGCGGGCTTGGTCTTAATATACCGAAGGGCATGGGTTGCCGTGAGTTTGAGCCGGGCATGGAGAGATTCTGCTCCGACCCCAAAGATTTCGTAAGCCCCCGACAGATTATCGAGATGGCTACCCATTTTGGAATCAAAGGAGCGGAGCTAAAGAAGATCAAGCTTATGACTGCGAGAGAAGAAAGCGCTCGACTGTAAATCCCTACCCCAGCCGGACGCCGACAGTGTCGAATATGACACCTGAGCCGCATCAGTAAGAAGCGCGAGCGCGGGAGACGCAGTCATTTCTTGACGAAGTGTATAAGAGCAAAATCTAGCCACCTATGGGAGTCTTTCGACCATCCAATATCATATTCTGCGACCTAACGCCGGAATTGACCGGCACGCCGCCAATGGCATTCAAGACGCGACTTAATGAGGCACCATGAAGGGAATGCTATCGGCGCGTCCGGTCGAATGACATGTTAGATGGCGGCGACCATTAAAACACTCCACTTTATTCTCACACTACGCATTACCAACTTCTTGACTTTCGCCAGCATTATAATAGAGTGAAGCCTATTGTTAAGGGATAGGAGTTTCCCTCATTTATCACCATGCCCCTTTCTTCCCGCACAAGTCTGGGCCATTATGAAGTTCACTCTCTGCTCGGCGCGGGCGGGATGGGCGAAGTTTATCTGGCGCATGACACACAGCTCAAACGTAAAGTTGCGCTCAAAGTTTTGCCTGCTAATTTAATCAACAACCGCGAACGCTTGCGCCGCTTCAAGCAGGAAGCAAGAGCAGCTTCCGCTCTTAATCACCCGAACATCATCACCATTCACGAAATCGGAATCTCTGGTGACACGCACTTTATCGCCACCGAGTTCATTGACGGAGAATCTTTACGGCAGCGCATGAGGCGTGAAGGTGTGAAACTCGGCGAAGCGCTTGAGATTTCCGTGCAAGCAGCTTCCGCTCTGACAGCGGCGCACGAAACCGGAATCATTCATCGTGACATTAAGCCGGAGAATATCATGCTCCGGCGCGACGGCTACGGGAAGGTTCTGGACTTCGGATTAGCCAAGCTGACCGAGAAATCCCCGGCGCATCAATCTTCGGATTCCGATGCCCCGACCCTTTTGCAAACAGATCCGGGTACGGTCATGGGCACGGTCGCATATATGTCGCCGGAACAAGCGCGCGGAAAAGAAGTGGACGCGCGCACAGACATTTTCAGTCTCGGCGTCGTGCTTTATGAAATGGCGACTCGCAAGCTGCCGTTTAAAGGCGAAACGACGAGCGACCTGATTGCCGCTATTCTCAAAAGCGAACCGGTATTGCCGAGCAGTTTCAATCGCGAAATCCCGGCAGAGCTTGAAAGAATAATTCTCAAGTCATTAGCGAAAGACCGTGAGGAGCGTTATCAAACGGCGCGGGATTTGTTGATTGATTTGAAAGCCTTAAAACAGGATTTGGAATTTCGGAACAAGTTGGAGCGAACCGCGCCGCCGAATCGTGAAGAAGCGAAAACGCAAATTTTCGGGGCGACGACCGCCGGTGGTCCGCACACGACTTCAAGCGCCGAATACGTAGTCAGCGGAATCAAAAATCACAAACGCAGTTTGGCGATTATTTTATCGGTTCTGGTTCTTGCGGCTGCCGGTTTCGGCTACTGGTTTTACGCTAATCGTACCGCGAACACAAAACAGATCGAATCAATCGCCGTCTTGCCTTTTCAGAATGGAAGCGGCAATGCCGAGAACGAGTATCTTTCGGATGGAATGGCCGAATCGCTGATTAGCAGTTTGTCGCAAATTCCCAAACTAAACGTTAAAGCGCGGAGTTCCGTTTTTCGTTACAAAGGCAAGGAAACAGATTTGAAAAAAATCGCTCAAGAGCTGAAGGTGCAAGCGATTCTGTCCGGGCACGTCGTCCAGCGCGGCGAGCAGTTGATTTTGAATCTGGAATTGGTTGATGCCGTAACTGAAAATATACTTTGGGCTGAACAATACAATCGAAAACAAACAGACCTTGTAGCGTTACAGAACGAGATCGCGCGAGATGTAACAAACAAATTGCGTGTGAAGTTATCGGGCGCGGACGAGCAAAAGTTGTCGAAGAGTTACACGGAGAACGCCGAAGCCTATCAACTCTACCTTAAGGGCCGGTACGAGCGCGCCAAGTTCACGCCAGAAGGGTTGCGAAAGAGCATCGAATACTACAATCAGGCCGTCGGCGTGGACCAGACCTACGCCCTGGCCTACGTCGGCTTGTCCGGGTCTTATCAGAGTTTGGGAAGCTTGAAGGTGATTCCCCACGAAGAGGCGCTCCTTAAAGCCCGCTTTGCCGCCGAGCGCGCGCTCGCGCTCGACGATTCGCTGGCCGAAGCGCATCTCGTAATGGGGGGCGTCAGATACTTCCTCGAATGGAACTGGGAGTCAGCCGCCGTCGAGTTTAAGCGCGCAATCGAAATCAACCCGAACGAGGCCGAGGCTCACATGCTGTTCTCCTTCTACCTTGCCTCTGTGGGCAAGGTAGATGAATCCCTGCAAACAATCCGGCGCGCGCGCGAACTCGACCCGCTGTCATCCATCATTAACGGCCACGTCGGGTCGAGGCTCTATTTCGCGCGCCGCTATGACGAAGCAGTTGAGGAATTAAAGAAGGCGGCGGAGATGAACACGAACCTCCCCGTCCAGCGCTACCCACTGGGAAACATTTACGAACGGCAGGGCCGCTATGCGGAAGCCCTCGCGGAGTATCAGAAGATGCCCGCAGACGCACCCAACCATCTCGGGGCCACCGGGTGGGTCGCACACCTTTACGCTGTTTCGGGACGCCCCGCAGAGGCGCGCGTCGCGCTCGAACGTCTGCGTGAAATGGGAAAATCGGGCCACGTCTCAAACTACCTGATTGCGCTCACCCACGCCGGACTCGGGGAGAAGGACGAAGCTTTCGCGTACCTTGAGAAGGCGCGCGAGGGGCGCGAGTACATGATGCTCTGGGTGAAGGTCGAGCCGCAACTGGACGGCTTGCGCTCAGACCCGCGCTTTCAGGATTTGCTGCGGCGCGTTGGTCTCATGCCGTAACCAGTGTGAGAAATGGGAAGACATCTAACGCCGGGCATCACCCGCGCCCCGATTCAACCTTCATGAGAGGCTTCGTGGTGGGACGTCGGGTGCATGCCGTTGTTGGGCGGCGGCGCGGGTGTAAAACTTCCGGAGTTGGCCGGTCGCGCCCGTCCCCGCGGGGCAGCTCGCGCAAGGCTTAAACCTGCCGCGAATCGCAACTCCCCGCGCGGACTTTATACAACCGCCACGCGCTGGGGGCTGAGTCGAAGGTCGCCTCGCCGCGCTCCTCGAAACTGAGGCCCGAGCCGGCCACTAGGTCTCTGACCGTATGCGAGACGAGCACCTCGCCCGGCCCGGCCCGCTCCCTGATTCCTCGGCCCACCTCGACGGCGACGCCGCCGACGCCGTTACCTTCGAGCAAGTCCACCTCGCCCGTGTGCAGCCCGGCCCGCACCTCTATGCCGAGGCGCGCGGCGTACTCGCCGACGGCGCACGCGCAGCGGACTGCCCGCGCCGGCCCGTCGAAGACCGCGAGCGGCCCCTTGCCCGCCATGTCCACCTCGCGCCCGCGGAACCAAACGATCTTGCGGCTGACGTGTCCGCGGAAGCGCTGAATCATCTCGCGCCAGCGCTCGGCCCCGCGCTCGGCCGCGTGCCGCGGGGAATCTACTATGCGCGCGAACAGTAGCGTCGTCAGCACCCGCTCCGGCTCCCTGACGTGGCGGACGCCGGTCAGGAACTCCTCGATCTCGTCGAGGATCGCGTCCTGATCGCCGGCGAACGGAAGGTGGTCGTCTCCGTGCAGCTCGACGTATTTCGCGCCCGGAATCAGGCCGGCCACGTAACGGCCCTCCTCAACCTTCAGGCAACGGTCGCCCGCGCGGTGCAGCACGAGCGTCGGGACGCGCACGGTCGGCAGCACGTGGCGCACGTCAACCTCGGCGTTCATCTTCGTGAGCGCCACGGCTGCGCCGGGGCTTGCGCCCATGCGCAGGTACTGCGCCCACCAGTCACGGAAGGCGGGGTCGTCCGCCTTGCTCGGCGCGCGCTCTTCGATCCCGACGGGGCCTCCCCAGTGCTCTCGCATCTCTTCGAAGAAGTGCTCGCGCTGTTCGACGGTCGGAGCCCAAGGGTAGTCGGGCGCCCGGAGGCGCTTAGCGTAGGTGCCGATCATAACGAGGGCGGCGGTGCGCTCCGGGTAGGTGGCGGCGAAAAGGGCGGACATCGGCCCGCCCTCCGAGACGCCGACGAGCGCGGCCCGCTCCGAGCCGACCGCCTCCATCACGCACCGCACGTCGTCCATCCGCTGCTCCAGCGTCGGCAGCTCGTTCAGGGGCACGCGGTCAGAGAGTCCCGTCCCCCGCTTGTCGAAGAGGATGAGGCGCGAGAAGGAGGCGAGCCGGCGCAGGAAGCGCGCGAACGACTCTTCCTTCCAGAAGTATTCGAGGTGCGAGACCCAGCCCATGACGAAGACCACGTCGAGCGGGCCGTCGCCGATGACCTGATAGGCGATGTTCACGTCGCCGCTGCGGGCGTAGCGCGTCTCCGGCGTGGCGGAGGGCTGCGGCGCAGCGTCGGCAGCAGAGGGGGGAATGCTCCCCGCTCCTTCCCCCGTCGCCGCGAGAGCGCCTGCGCCTAAACCCGACCGCGCCGCGCTCTGTTTCACGCTAACCGCGGGTCTGAACCTGTAGCCGCGGCGCGGGACGGTCTCGATGGCCGCCGCGAACTCGCCGCCCGCCTCCTGCAAAGCCTTCCTCAACGCCGAGACGCTCTGCGAGAGGTTGTTCTCCTCGACGAACTGATCGGGCCAGACGCGCTCCATCAGTTCGTCCCTCGAAACCACGCGGCCCGCGCCTTCGACGAGCGCGAGCAGTGTCTCGTAGGCCTTCGGCGTGAGACTCACCGGGCGACCGCCGAGCAGCAACTCCTGCCCGCCTGTGTCCAGCCGGAACGGCCCGAACTCGTAACACAGTTCGGTGGCTTCGTGCACATCGCCTCTCATGGTTGCTCTCCCTCACCGGGGCCGGACGGTTTGCCGCCCATTATAGCAAACACAGGCTACCTGTTTCGGTTGATTGATTCCCGAGCCTGAAACCCCGGCCGCGCGCGCGTCGCTCCATTCACAACTTTTTCACCGCTATTTCATGGCGGCCTAAGTTCTTCCCGACGCGTCCCGGGCGATTATACGCTCACACGGGACGCGACGTCGTGAACCCCCCGTCATCAGGGCGCATAAATTCCCGATCAGTCGGGGGGCAGTCGTGCGGCGACGTGAGGGCTGCGGCTTGACGACTCAGGCCGGAATTTCTTGAGAAGGCAACCTAACCCAGGAAGAAGGAGCTTTACCGATGAGGATCACACTTTTTGTCTTGACGTCGGCGTTGCTGCTGTCGGGCGCGATGGCGCCGCACGCTTCGGCGGCCGGGCCGTCGACCGACGGCAGCTACCAGTTCACGACGGGGGATCGCTACCTGAAGTACGTGAAGTTCGACGCGCAGGCGCTCGAAGGCGGCGGGGCGACCGGCAGCATCTTCTTCAGCGACGAGGCCGAGGTCGCCTACCGCGACTTGGACGCCGAAGACTCCAGCGAGGAGACCCACAAGGGCTACTACCTCAGCGCGGAGGTTGACG